>JBDHMC010000121.1:0-10083 GCA_039656355.1 Gemmatimonadota bacterium
GATTTGGTGTCTTTCACTTTCACTCCCCGATCAGTTCACGCCAGTTCCTCCAAGGATCGCCTCCACGGCCTCCTGGATGTCCTCGAAAGCATAGGTCGGGAGGCGACGACTCATCCCGCCTTCCGTCCCTACCAAAATCGCCGGAGTTCCGTCCAACCCCAAGGCCTGAGCGAGCGCAATGTTCGCGGAGACCTCCTCGGCATGTCGATCGCTGTTCACGCAACCACGAAACTCATCCCGATCAAGCCCCATCTCTTCACCGTACTCCAGAAAAACCCCCAGCTTGTTACTTTCCGCTCCCCAGGTGAGCTGACTCCGGTACAGGCGGTCATGATATTCCCAATAGCGACCCTGGTCCCCGGCGCACCTGGCGGCCCTCGCAGCCAGGAAGGTTCCGGCGGCGGGCCGAGGATCCAGAACAAAGTCATAGAATACCAGACGGGCTTTTCCTGTTTCCACGAACTCGGATTCTACCCGGGGGCGCTCTCGCAAGGAAAAAGCAGCACAGTGGTTACAAAAAAAGTCGCCGAACACGACGATGGTGACCGCGGCGCTTTCGTCCCCTTTGGTCATGGGAGTGGCCATCTCCGTGAGGGCACGCATGTCCTCCTGAACTCCCGCCAGATCCACCGGTTCCATGGCAGCGGTACCCAGGGCTTTGGATCCCACACTGTAACCAACGGCTCCGATCCCGATCACCGCAACGATGGCAAAAACGATGTAAAACCCTCGGAGGCTCCCCCCGGACTTTCCATTACTCATTTCGTATTCCTCGGTTCTATCGGTCTCTGACGAGGGTCATTTTACCCCCAGTCCATCCTGAATAGTTCCGGCACCGGTTGAACGGCACACCGTGCTCCGTTAGGGCCCCCGAATCCAGGCAGAAGCCCCTTTGTTCTAGTTCGTCATTCGAGGAGGGCCTGTACTGACTCGGCCAGGTCGCCAAAGTCTTCAAGTACCCGATCCGGACCAGTGGACGCCAGCCTCTCCGCATCGAAACGGCCCGTCGCCACGGCCACAGTCCGTGTTCCACCGTGTTTTCCGCAAGCCACGTCTCTTGGGGTGTCTCCCACCACCACCACAGAGGAAGCTGGGAATTCACCTCCCCACACCCGGGCCGCCCGCCGCATCGCCACAGCCGTCAGGTCTTCGCGAACTTCGCTGTCCGACCCGAATCCCCCGACGGGGAAGTAGGCCCCGAGGCCCACGGAATCGAGCTTCATCCGGGCGCCATCAAGAATGTTGCCCGTCAGGAGTCCCATGGCCACACCATCCATCCCACTCAGGTGCTGCAGGAGGGGCTGGACCCCAGGAAGGAGGGTCATGGGCATTCCCACCAGCCTCGGCCCTAATTCACCCAGGTACTCCCGCCAGAGGGGCTCGAAACCCGCATCGATCTCTTCGTCCTCAAGCCCTTCTGCATGGAGGAGCTCACGGGCAATCTGAGGATCTGTCTTCCCTGAGAAATCGTGGCCGTCGATGGGACCAGCTGTACCGAAGACCAGCTCCATGGCCAACTCGAAGGCCATCTTCGCCGGCCCTCCCCTCACCAAGGTGCCGTCGATGTCGAACAGGAGGAGACGCTTCATGGGCCAGTTCCCAAGGAGGCACCGTCAACTCCCTCGCTCACTGTCACGGCCCGGCGGATCGCCTCCTCAGTCAGCTCCCGGGCCACGACACCCAGAGCCAGGAGGTCCTTAGAGGAGATGGGCTTCTCCAACACCCCCGTAGAGAGCGAAAAGACAAGATCCCCATCAAAGGGTGTGTTGACCGGAGATATGGCTCGGGGGAAAGCGGAAGACGCCATCCTGGCCAGGCTACCCAGATCCACCCGGGAAAGAGGAAGATCAGTGGCCACCACCGCCAGCGTCGTATTGGTCCCGGGCAGGCCGGGATGAGACGCATAC
The DNA here is from genome assembly GCA_039656355.1 of Gemmatimonadota bacterium. GTDB lineage: Bacteria > Gemmatimonadota > Gemmatimonadetes > Longimicrobiales > Gaopeijiaceae > JABDNZ01. The sequence continues at coordinate 1,908 of JBDHMC010000121.1, forward strand.
CCCCCGAGGACAATGGAATCGGACCTCTGAAAGGTCCCGGCAGGCCCGTTCACGCCGGCGAGAACAGCCCCGTCCTCCGCCAGCACGTCTCCCAAGGCGTTGACGACCGCCAGCGCACCGATGGTCCCATCCCCCCAAACTCGGGATGTACTCCCAATCCCTCCGGCCGATGCTTTCGCCGCACCTAGGAGCTTTCCAACGGTTGCGCCGGCCCCGGCACCAACCTGTCCCTCCAGAACCGGATCGGCCGAAGCCGTCTCCGAAGCCCTCCGGCCCTCGTCACGGCCCGGTCTGGCCGCATTGGTATCGAGGTCGAAGATGACGGCGGCAGGTACCAGGGGCACGGGTGTGACGCCGGTATCGAACCCCTCCCCATGTTCAGCGAGCCATTCCACGACCCCGTCAGCCGCCGCCAAGCCGAAAGCCGAACCACCGGTGAGGACCACGGCATTCACTTGGTTCACCAGGTGGTAAGGAGATAGAACGCCCAGTTCTCGGGTACCTGTGGCCATTCCCCGGACCTCCACCGCCCCTCGAAAAGGACCGAGGATCACGGTGCATCCGCTCTTCTTCCCGGGGACCTCGGCGTGACCCACTCGAAGTCCTGGAACCGAGGTCAGGGTCATGAGGGAGTTTCCGCCAAGCTGCCGATGTGGGAGGGGTCCAGGTTTCCGCCGCTCAAAACCACAGCGACCTTCCGGCCACGAACTTCAATAGCTCCGGAAAGAAGCGCACCCAGGGAAGCGGCCCCCGAGTACTCCACCACCAGTTTCCGACGTGAAAGGAGGAGGGTAGAGGCTTGCCGAATCACATCGTCTTTCACCAAAACCACATCGTCGAAAAGAGCCTGGGCATGGAGGAGGGTCAGGTCACCTGTCCTCACCGAGGCTATTCCGTCTGCGATGGTATCGATCCCGTCCAACGTCACCGGTTCCCCTGCATCCAGGGCCGCACGCATCGAAGCGGCACCGTCGGGTTCCACACCCACTACCTGAACACCGGGGAGAAGGGCCTTTAGCGCGGTCGCAGTGCCCGAAGCCAATCCCCCACCGCCGATGGGAATGACCACCACATCCACCTCCGGCCAGTCCTCCGCGATCTCCCGGCCCACCGTGCCCTGGCCAGCGATGATGAAGGGATGATCAAAGGGCGGGACCATGGCCAATCCCTCCTTTTCGGCAATTTCCTCGGCCCGACTTTGTCGATGGAGAGAGGTGGTTCCTTCGAATACGACTTCGGCCCCGAGGCGCTCAGCGCCCTCAACCTTCACTCTGGGTGCTGTAGTGGGCATTACCACCACTGCCCGGACTCCCTTTAGCTGGGCTGCCAACGCTAAGGCCTGAGCGTGGTTTCCTGAGGAGTAGGTAATAACCCCCCGCTTCATCTCATCGTCGGGAAGCTGGGATAGGAAGTTCAGAGCTCCTCGAATTTTGAAAGATCCACCACGTTGGAGAGACTCGCACTTGAGACGAACCTCACCTCCCAGATCCTCGGAGAGCTCCGGGAAAGGAAGAAGTGGAGTGCGGAGCGCGACCCCTTCTATGCGCTCCGCTGCCGCGTCTATGTCCGGTAGGGTCACAAGGCCACCCAACCTCACTGCCCCATCCCTCACCTACACCTGTTCCTCCTGCACCACCTCGACACTCGCCACCTTCTCCGAGGGCCCGATTTCGATACCCGGGACCGCTTCGGCCTCCTCCATCTCGTCTGCATCCTCGGCGATGACCCGAGCCACATCCATGACTTGGTCCTTCTCATCCAGGTTCACTAGCCGCACTCCCTGGGTGGCCCGGCCGATAGTCCTGATCTCTGATACCCGCTGCCGGTTCACTACGCCGTTTCGGGTGATGAACATGAGCTCATCCTCTTCCACGACGGATTTAATGGCTACCACTCGGCCGGTCTTCGAGGAGGTCTTGATGTTGATGACTCCCTTCCCCCCCCGTTGCTGGAACCGATACGCGTCAACGAGCGTGCGTTTCCCCATTCCGCCTTCCGTCACCACCAGCAGGGTCGTCTCTGGCCGGAGGATGGTCACCATCCCCACCACCACATCTCCCTTGGATAGGTTGATTCCACGCACCCCGGAAGTCGCCCTGCCGATGGGGCGGGCATCTTTTTCGCCAAACCGGATCGCCATCCCGTTTCGGGTCCCGAGAATCACATCTACATCACCGCTGGTCACGCGCACATCGATGAGCTCGTCACCTTCACTGATGTTAATTGCGTTGAGCCCCACGGTCCGGATGTTTCCATAAGCCGAAAGGGCCGTCTTCTTCACTAGACCTTGTCGGGTAGCAAAAAGAAGGAAGAGGTCGTCACTGAACTCCCGCACCGGAACCACGGCCGCGATTTCTTCAGTCTGGGGCATGTTTACCAGGTTCACGATGGGCTTGCCTCGTGAGTGACGCCCCCCAGGGGGAATCTCCCAGACTTTCAGCCAATAGCACTGACCGGAGCGAGTGAAGATCATGAGGTAGTCATGAGTGGACGCCACAAATAGATGCTCCACCCAATCCTCTTCCTTCGTGCCCATCCCCCTCAATCCCCGGCCGCCCCTCCGTTGGGCACGGTAGGTATCCACCTCGATCCGCTTCACGTACCCCTGGCGAGACACGGTGATGACCATGTCCTCCTCGACGATCAGATCTTCCTCGTTGAGGATGACGTTCCCGGCCAAAATCTCCGTGCGCCGATCGTCACCGTACTTTTCTGAGACGCCCTCCAATTCCTCGACGATGATCCCCATGCGCCTTTTCCGGCTCGCCAGGATCCCCTCCATCTCCTCGATGCTGGCCCGGAGATCTGCCAGCTCCTGCTCCAATTTCTCCATCTCCAAGCCCGTGAGACGGGCCAGGCGCATGTTCAGGATGGCCTCGGATTGTTTCTCGCTGAGATCGAAGGCAGCCCGAAGCCGGATGGAAGCCGTTTCCGTGTCTTCGGAACCCCGAATGATTTTGATGACCTCGTCGATGTTGTCGACGGCGATCTTCAGACCCTCCAGGATATGCTCCCTGTCCTTGGCCTTCCGGAGCTCGTGCTCCGTGCGCCTCACCACCACCTCATGCCGGTGATCGATGAAGTGCAGGAGCATCTCCTTCAGCCCCATGACCTTCGGCACCCCACCCACCAGGGCGAGAAGAATGGTCCCGAAGGTGGTCTGCATCTGTGTGTGCTTGTACAGACGGTTTAAGACAACTCGCGGAATGGCATCCCTTTTCAACTCGATGACGACCCGAAGACCATCCCGGTCCGACTCGTCCCGCATATCCCGAATATCCGAGAGTTTCTTCTCCCGAACCAGCTGAGCGATCTGCTCGATGAGCCGGGATTTATTGACCATGAAGGGAATCTCGGTGATGACGATTCTCTCGCCACCACCTGGCAATTCCTCCACATCGGCCTTGGCCCGCATGATGATGCGGCCACGCCCCGTGCGATAGGCGTCCTCGATTCCGTCTCGCCCACAAATGAAACCCCCGGTTGGGAAATCCGGGCCCGTCACGTGAGTCTCGAGCTCCTCCAGGCTCAGCTCCGGATCATCGATGAGGGCCGTGGTGGCGCTGACGATTTCCCTGAGGTTGTGGGGAGGAATGTTGGTGGCCATCCCCACGGCGATTCCCGAGCTTCCGTTGATGAGAAGGTTCGGGATTTTCCCCGGTAAAACCGTGGGCTCATCGATACGGCCGTCGAAATTTGGGGTGAAATCGACGGTCTCCTTCTCGATGTCCTCCAGAAGGTCTGTGGCCAGATGGTGAAGGCGGGCTTCGGTATAGCGGTAGGCCGCAGCCGAATCCCCGTCCACGGAACCGAAATTCCCTTGGCCATCTACCAGGGGATATCGGAGTGAGAAGTCCTGCACCATCCTCACCATGGCATCGTAGACCGCCATATCTCCGTGAGGATGGAACTTCCCCAGAACCTCACCGACCACCAGGGCGCTCTTCTTGTAGGCCCGGCCCGGGCTCAGCCCCAACTCCCGCATCGCGTAGAGAATGCGTCGATGGACCGGCTTCAACCCGTCACGAACGTCAGGGAGGGCCCGTTGAACGATGACGCTCATGGAGTAGTCGATGAACGACTCCCGCATCTCGTCTTCTAGGAGACGGGTGAGGACTTTCTCCTCCGCGGCATCCCCTCCGACGTCTTCGACGTCTCCGTTATCCAGATTCTCCATTCGCTTCCTTGGTCGATGAAGGGTCGGGTGACGGCTCTATCCACCCCGTTCGAAACGCCCAGACCGGACGTTCCAGATCTCCGAAAGGACCCGTTTGATAGAGTGGCAAGAAAGGGCAATCGAAGGTCGGAACCGTCACGTAGCCTGTCTCCGGGCGGAGCCGGGATTCAGCCCCGGTGGACCGAGGCCCGTGATCACTCTGAAGTGCTTGTAAAATAACGAGAAAGGGCTGTTTTTGGAACTGTGGCCGGCGTGCTTCAGGCCACCGCCACGAAGTCGCAGGACTCTACACGACCGGCTTTCCTCAGAGCCTCCCGAATCTCTTCCCTGCCCCCCCTTTTTGCTACAGCGGCCACTGAGAACGCCCCTGGTACGCGAAGGGCCTCAGACGGTCGCATTACCCTTACCCCGTGGATCTCCTGGCCCACCTTCCTCGGATCCAGGTCCACGAAGGCCAGGAGAGTCCCCCCCTGGGCGATCAACTCACGAGCGAAGGCCTTTCCCACCGGGCCTGCCCCCCAAACCACAACACCGCGGCCCTTCCGGAGATGGGTGCGTAGAAGGAAGTGGACCTTGCACCGGCGGAATGCATCGATGGAGTATGCGGGATGGGTTCGGGAAAGCCGGTCATCACCCTCCCTCCACCGCAAAAGAACCTCCGGAACCTTCCCGAACCGCCCACCCCCTACCCAGAGCCGAAACACAAGGTCGTAGTCCTCGGGCCATCCCATGTCACGATACCCTCCCACGAGATCCACCACATCAGCCCGGAGTAGGAAGGTGGGATGGGGGATGGGACATTCCACGAAGAGGTCCCTAACGAGAGCCTCGTGATTGGTGAGGTTGTTGATCCAGCTCTCGTACCTGAGGGCACCGTCTTTGACGGATTCCCGGGGGAAATAGGCAATTCCGGTCCCGCTGAGAACGATCCTTCGGTCCGACGTCATGAGCTCCATCTGGCGCTGAAGCCGGTCTGAAAACGCTCCGTCATCTGCATCCATTCGAGCCAAGAAGAGGCCTCTGGCCTGCTGACGTGCGAACTCCAGAGCGGGGACAATTCCCATCGGTTCCCGGTGAAACACCCTGACCCGGGGATCCTCGTCTGCGATGGATTGAAGGACCTCACTGGTCCCATCGGTAGATCCATCATCCACCACGACCACCTCGAAATCCGAGAAGGTCTGGCGAGAAAGGGATTCCAGGGCATTCCGGACAACAGCCTCACCGTCTCGGACAGGGACAAGCACGGAAATTGGCGGGGATGCGGTCATGGACATCCGTTCAAGGCTTTATGGTTGAAGGGCCACTTAAGAGAGGGGCCAGGAACCTCCCCGTTATGCTCTCGGGGACCTGCACAATGTCTTCGGGGCGGCCCATGGCCACCACCTCTCCGCCACGGGCCCCAGCCCCCGGCCCCAGATCAATGACCCAATCTGCTGTCTTGATGAGGTCCAGGTTGTGTTCGATGACCACCACGGTGTGCCGAGCATCCAGGAGCCGGTTCAGGACCCCCAAAAGCCTTCTAACATCTTCACCCGAGAGCCCTGTCGTTGGCTCGTCCAGGATATACAACTTTCGGCCCCTCTTTCCCGCTCCTCCTGCAAGCTCCCGGGCGATCTTCAACCTCTGGGCCTCCCCCCCAGACAAGGTGGGTGCAGGCTGACCGAGGCGAAGGTAACCCAACCCGACCTGCTGGAGGTGCCAGAGGGTCTGGCCCAGCCGGTCTTCCTTAAGGAAAAAGCGGATGGCCTGGTCGACGGTGAGCTCGAGAACTTGCGCCACGTTGGTTCCCTTGTAGACGACTTCCAGGAGCTCTGGTTTGTAACGCCTTCCCCCGCATACTTCACAAGGCACGAAGACATCGGCCATAAAGACCATCTCCACCTCCACACGGCCGGCGCCTTTACAGGCCTCACAGCGGCCTCCCTCCACATTGAAGGAGAAGGCCCCCGGGCCGTAGCCCCTTTGTCTCGCCAGAGGGAGGCCTGAATAGATCCGGCGGACTTCGTCCCAAGCCTTGATGTAGGTCACCGGGTTGGACCGGGGGGTGCGACCGATGGGAGACTGGTCCACGAGAACCACATCCTCCACCAGGTTTATACCCTCCAGAGCCCTGTACTCACCCACCGCCTCTCCCAGGTGTTCTTTTGCCGAAGTCTCTCCCCCCCCCAACGCCTTTTCCAGGGCCCTGAACAGCACGTCGTGGATCAACGTCGACTTTCCGGAGCCACTCACTCCAGTCACAACCGTTAGGGCACCAAGAGGGATCTCCACGTCTACGTCCCTGAGATTGTGGAGTTGGGCCCCCATCAAGCCCACGCGGGGTCCATCCACCCTGCGACGCTCACTCGGGACCGGGGTTCCCTCCCGGCCGGAGAGGTACCGGCCGGTAACAGTGTCTGCGGTCTTCAGCTCCGAAGGAGGTCCTTGAAACACCACTTCCCCCCCGTTCTCACCTGACCCCGGTCCCAGCTCCACTACATGGTCAGCCGCCTCAACAGCGGTGGAATCGTGTTCCACGACGATGACGGTGTTTCCCACGTCCCTCAACCGGGCCAGCAGTTTCAAGAGGGCGTCGGTGTCCCTTGGGTGGAGGCCGATGGTGGGTTCGTCCAGCACATAAAGGGCGTCCACCAGGCTGGAGCCCAGGGAGTTGGCTAGGTTGATCCGCTGCCCTTCCCCCCCCGAAAGGGTCCGGGTTTGGCGGTCCAGGGTCAGATACCCCAAGCCCACTTCCACCAGAAAGCTCAGGCGGGACCGCAGCTCACGAAGGATGCTTTCGGCGATCCGCGCCTCCATCTCCCCCAATTCCAGTTCATCCACCCAGCGCTGGAGTTCGTCCAAAGGAATGGCTGAAACCTCGGCGATGTTCCACCCCCCCACCCGGACCCAGCGAGCTTCGGGACGTATCCTCGATCCTCCACAGGCCTGGCACGGCCTGGGACTTTGGTACTGTCGAAGGAAGACGCGGATATAGCGCTTATAGCGCTTCTTCTCCTTGGACCGGAGAAAGGGGATGATACCCTGGAAACCACTCCCACCGTTTAGAACAGCCTCCTGGAAGTTTTTCGGCAGCTCCTCCCAGGGGGCATAGATGGAGAGGCCCTGGTCCTGTGCGAAAGTCTTGAGCCGGTTCTGATCCTTGAAGTATCGGGGCTTGGTCCAGGGATCCACCGCTCCGTCCTGGATGGAACGACGGGGATTAGGCAAGATGAGCTCTTCGTCGTACTCCAGGGTCGCCCCAAACCCCGTGCATTCGGGGCAGGAGCCAATAGGATTGTTAAAAGAGAAGAGTTGGGGTGAGGGTTCGGGAAACTCACGCTCCGGATGCCGGGGACAGAGGAAGTGTTCGGAAAGCCCGAGGCGTTCAGTGAGACCCCCGGCAGAATCCTCATCCATGGTGAGCACGACGGCCTCTCCTTCGCCCTCCGCGAAGGCGGTTCCCAGCGAATCGGCCAGTCGGTCCCGGACCTGGGGGGCCACCTTCAGGCGATCCACCACCACGAGAAGCCTGGAGGCTTCTGTCAAATCCTGCTCCATCGCCTCGGGGTCGTCGGAATCGGCCACGCCCAGATCCACCATCGCACCATCGGCCAGGACACGCAGAAACCCCATGGCCCGGAGATTCTCGACCACTAGCCCGTGAGTCACCCTCTCGCTGAGTTTGAGGGGGAAGGTGACGAGGATGCGCAACCCACTTGGCAATTCAAGGACCCGATCTACAGCACTGGACACCGTGTCAGGCCGAACTTCTTCCTCACAGTCAGGACAGAAAGTCCTGCCGACCCTCAACCAGAGCAGACGAAGATAATCAAAAACCTCCGTGGCGGTCCCCACCGTGGATCGACTCGATTTTGTAGGGTTCTTCTGCTCGATGGCTACGGCCGGGGCGATCCCCTCGATGAGGTCCACCCGCGGTTTCTCCATCCGATCCAGAAACTGCTTCGCATACGTGGATAAGGACTCCACGTATCTCCGCTGCCCCTCCGCGAAAAGGGT
>JBDHMC010000122.1:0-6962 GCA_039656355.1 Gemmatimonadota bacterium
GCTGGCCTTGTGCGGAGCCCTTTGTTACGGAGAGTTGGGGGCGGCCATGCCCCGAGCCGGAGGTGAGTACGTCTACCTGGGAGAGCTTTTTCATCCGATCCTGGGTTTCTTGGCCGGCTGGGTGTCCTTCCTGGTTGGGTTCTCCGCGCCCTTGGCGCTTTCCTCCATGGGTTGCAGCGAATACATAGTCTCTGCGTTCCCGGTTTTGGCGGGGTCAGGAGACCCACAACTCCCCAAGAAGGCCCTGGCTATTGCCGTCATTGGACTCCTGACCACAGTCCATCTCAGGGGCATCAAGACCGGGTTCCGAATCCAGAACTACCTCACGGTGGGAAAAGTGGTTCTGATCCTTTTCCTGGTCCTGGCCGGGGTTGCCGTGGGTGGTGGGGAAGTGGGGAATCTCTTCTCGCGACCGGATGTGACACTTGGGGGAGCCGACTGGAAAGCCATCGGCCTTTCCCTGATGTGGATCATGTTCGCCTACAGCGGTTGGAATGCCTCTGCCTACATCGGCTCAGAGATAAGAAACCCCGAACGAATCCTGCCCAGGTCACTCCTCCTCGGTACCGGGGTTGTCCTCCTTCTCTACCTGAGTCTCAACGTCTTTTTCGTTTATGCGGTCCCCCCCCAAGAGATGGAAGGGGTCATCGCCATTGGAGGACTTGCCGCAGAGCGGACCTTCGGGGCAACCGGACAGGTTCTCATCTCCGGTCTTATCGCCTTCGCCCTCCTCTCCTCGATCAGCGCCCTCATCATTTTGGGGCCCCGGGTATACTACGCCATGGCACGAGACGGGTACTTCTTCCGTTCCGTGGGGCGGGTGCACCCGAAAACGCGGGTACCCGGACGTTCCATCGTTCTTCAGAGTCTAGTTGCAGTGATCCTGGTCGTTTCCGGGACCTTTGATCAGGTCCTCACCTACATGGGTTTTTGTCTGGGGATCTTTCCCATCCTCGCCGTTCTAGGGGTGTTCAAGCTCCGCCGTATGGGAGGCAGCGGGTACCGCATGCCGGGTTTCCCACTGGTGCCGCTGTTCTTTGCCTGCGCGAGCATCTTCATGTTAACCCTGGCCTATCTCGAAAGACCCGCGGAATCTTCCGTCGCCGTCCTGACTGTGGCCGCCGGGATTCCGTTCTACGTCCTTTTTCGCAGCAGGATGAAGAGGAACCCGACTGGTGCCGGGGCAGTAGAAAAATGATCTCAATTCCACCGATAGCTGACGTCGCCGACGGGGCGACCGACTGGAAAAACTCATAGGCATAAATGCCTGGATCGGAGGACTCTCATGCGAGTCGCAACCCTACTCCCCCTGGTCGTCATGACCCTGATCCCCGGGTTCAATCCAACCCCAGCCCACGGCCAAGATCCTCCAACTGAGGAGAAGCCCACGGAGGAGTTGCTGGCCCAGGAATCCCTCGACGCGAAGGTCCGGAGCTTTCTGGATGCCCGCGGCCGGAGATGGCGGGACATGAACGTCCCCGAAGCGGACGGTCAACGCCTCTATGACCTGGTGGTGGAGCATGGGTATACGCAGGCCCTGGAGATCGGAACTTCCACCGGCCACTCTGCAATCTGGATCGCTTGGGCTCTGAGCAAGACTGGAGGAAAGCTCATCACCCTGGAGATCGACGAGGGGCGTTACAACCAAGCGCTGAGGTACTTTGAAGAGGCAGGCGTCAGCGATTACATCGATGCCCGTTTAGCCGATGCCCACGAGTTGGTTCCCAAGTTGGAAGGGCCGTTCGACTTTGTCTTTATCGATGCCGACAAGGATTGGTACACCCAGTACTTCAAGGCTGTCCTCCCCAAGGTGACAGTGGGCGGGTGTATCACAGCCCATAACGTGTCTGGGCGTCGAACCGGATGGGTGGGGGAGTTCCTGGACGCTTTGGAAAGCACGCCGAATCTCGAGACGGAGATGGTGGGTTCGAGGAATTCCGGACTTTCAGTGAGTTTCAAACGAGGCGCCCCGGGAGGGTGAGCCGGCGTCCAGTTTCGGTCTATTGTGCTCGCAGGGGAAGGGACCCCCACTTCAACGTTCCACATCTCCTGTGTACCTCTCCAGCAGGGCCTGGAACCGGGGATGGTTGCGGATGGGATCAAGGAGTGGATCTAGCCTCAGCGTGTGGACGCTGACAGGCGAATCACTCGCCATCACGGTCTCCAGGTGGACGAGGGCTTGGTCGGCGAGGCCAGCCTGGGCCAGAGCCCTGGCCGCAGCTTCGATTGTTCTTAATCTGGAAAGCGCATCCCCCTCTTCTTGCCTTAACCTCACGGCATCTGCCGCGCTGTTTCCTGCATCATCAATCCGGCCCAATCCGGCATAGACATACCCCAAGGCAACGAGAATGCGTTCATCGTTGGGGCTTTCCGGGACTAGAGGTTCCAGCAACACACGGGCCGAGTCGAAAGCCGCCTGGGCAGCGGACCGGTCCCCGCGGAGCTGGTGTGCCCACCCTGCATAGACCTGCTTCGGGAGATAGGCCACTTGAGTTTCAAAGACCGGTGCCGGGACGGATTCGAGGATGCGAAGCAAACCGTCGGAATCTCTTTCCCAGAGCGCCAGGTTGATTCTGGCAAGTTCGATCTCCGGGAGGTGGAGTTCCCTGGGAAGATCGGTAATGACCGCCCGGAGAGTATCGAGCTGTCCCTGCCAATGGAGATAAGTGAGACCTTTCTGGATAGAGGCATCGTAAAGATCGGGCGCAAGAACCGATGCCCGGTCATATGCCTCCACCGCCTCGGCATACCGTCGAGTAAACCCAAAGCTATGGCCGCCTAGGTCGTAGAAGAGGTTCGCGTCCCGGGGGTTTAGCCGGGAGGCCTCCTCAAAAGCCGAATATACATCGGGCCAATTCCCCAGACGGCGGTGAGTGTACCCGATGCGCGATACGATCCAGGCGTCATTGGGCAGCCCCTCCAGAGCCGCTTCATACTCCTCCAGCGCCTCCCGGAAGTTGCCTCTGACGTAATTCATCCAACCTATCGCAGCATGTGCCAGGGGCAGATCCGGTTGTAGACGGAGCGCCTCCTCTGCCTCTGCCCTCTGAGCCTCGAAGCGCTCAGGGGATGGATCGAATCTCTCCCATAACAATGAACCGTGGACCCTAGAGAGCGATGCTCGGGCGTGTGCGAAATCCGGATCCAGTGCGATGGCTCGCTTAAAGAGGGCTTCAGCCGCCCTGAAATCCTCTTCATGATAACCCGGGCGAGCAGCGTAACCGCGTCCCTGGAGATAAAAGTCGTACGCCTCCAGGTTGGTGGTCCCGATGCGCCCAAGTTCCACTTTCTCTTCGGGGGTCACGGTGGCGCGGAGAGTATCGGCGATGGCCTGGGAGATTTCGGCCTGGATGGACAGCAGGTTGGCCACTGACAGGGAACGGTCGAAAGAGGCGGCCCACGTAAGGTCATCCGTTTGAGCATCAATGAGCTGAACGTTGAGGCGCACCGAGTCGCCGGCCCTTAGCAGGCCCCCCTGGAGGATGTAGCGCACACCCAGTTCCGCTGCGATTTCACCCGCTGTCATGGGAGAATCGCGAAACTGCATTACCGATTGTCGAGATATGACCCGGAGGCCCCGAATCTTCGACATCCGGGTCAGGATCTCACCGTGGATGCCATCGGTGAAGTATGTGTCCTCCTCGCTCCCGCTTCGATTTATCCAGGGAAGCGCGGCAACAGAAGGACGGTCGGCTGAGGGGGCTGCGGAAGAACCGAGCCTGGGTAGGTCCCGAGACCCCGGGGAGCCATCCGAGGGGAGAAACGAGAGTGCCGCCCCAGCGATCACCAAAAGGACGGTGATCAACAAAACCTCCGTCCTGCGTATGCGCTGCCGCCCTTTTTCCCCGTGGTACCACGCCACCACGAGAGTCACGAAAAGGCCGATGAACGCCAGGAGGCCGATACCCTGCGGAATCAGGGGTGACCAGGAGAGTCGCTCAGCCGCAAACCCAGCCACCTGCAAGACCACCCAAGCTCCGGCCAGATAGACCAAGGCCCACTGGATGAGGGCCCGGTCTTTGATCCGCTGGAGGAAAGCTTCTCCGAGTCCGACGGGAGGGGTTGGTAACGGGGTGCCGTCCTTGCCCACCATCTGGTCGTCGCCAGCCCAGAACTCTCCTTCTCCCCCTCTCTCTGCCTTCTCCCGAACCGCACTCTCAGTTGGAACGGAGATCCCCTCATTTGAAATGGCAAAGATCTGGAGGCGGTATTCGACCTTCTTTAGCCGCACGACTCCCACGGAAACAGCTGAGAGGGACGGGTGGTTCTTGATCTCATCGAATACCTTGCCCGACACCATCACGCCGCCGGGAGCGGAGAGGCCCTCGATCCTGGATGCGACATTCACGCCATCCCCGAAAACACCGTCAGCGTCATGGACGATGTCGCCGGTGTGTATCCCGATCCGAAGCGGAATCAGGGATTCCCCGGCCAGCTCCACCTGCACTTCAACGGCGCACTGCACTGCCTCGACAGCACTGGCAAATATGGACAGGGTGCCATCACCGTAGTACTGGAGGACCTCTCCGTGATGTAGTTGCACCGCAGAGGAAAGTATGGCTCGATGCCTGTCTCTTTGAGTGCGGGCATCGAGCTCATCCCCCTGCATAAGGGCTGTGTAACCAACCATGTCCGCGAACATGATGGCAACGAGTTGCCGGGTTCGCTCCTCACTCATGGAGAGCGGCCTTGAGTGAGAACGCAGCCACAATCTGTCTTGTCATGCGGAACCCCTTCGCCGGCCAAGGTCGGCAAGGAACGATTAGAACTCGGATGCCACCTTCACGACTATTGCGAGAGGAGACTGCCTGATCCAGCCCGGTGAGCCATGCAGGGGCAAGATTGGTTGAGGTCAACGGAGGAGCAAGAACTTCATCCAAACGGATTCTCGGGGCTAAAAGAGTCGCTTACGGAGGGACCTGATTCTTCCGAGTGACCGATTGTCAGCAGCTAGCGTCTCACGACAGCCATCAGTAGCTGGCCGACTCTCCAGTTGTCTTTGATGCCTCCGAACTGCTCTGCGCCGGGACCCGACGCGAACAACGGAACCATCTGGGACGTATGGCCGCCGGTCGTGTATCGGGCGACGAAGACAGAGGAATCACCCATTTGCCGAGCTTGCCGTCTCATGAGCCTTGAGAGTCGCGCCATGTACATGGCAGCGCTGTCCGCCAGCGTGGCGAGTTCACGGTCTCCTAAGCTGCTGACCTCAGCCAGTTGAGCCGCAGTCGAGTCGGCCGCTGCGGCAGCTCGAGTCAGAAGGCCGCTTGACCCCGCCTGTTGGATGGCCAGGCCGCCCGTTTCGTGGTCGGCCGTCACTACGATCAGTGTTTCCGGGTGCCTGCTCTGGTACTCCAGCGCCACACCAATCGCTCTATCGAGGTCGAGCATCTCGGCCACAATGGCGTCAATCGGCTCGTTGTCGTGGCCACGCCAATCAGGTTGAGACCCTTCGACCATCAGAAAGAAACCGTCGGGGTCGTGGTCTAGAACCTCGAGCGCAGCACGAGTCATCGCCGGTAAGGTTGGTGACCGCAGGGGCTCCTCAGGCATATGGGCTGCGGTGAAGAGGCCGAGCAACTTATCGAGCTCCTTCGTTTGTAGGTCGGCCAACTCAGCCGCAGTTTCGACGCAGGGGTAATGAGATCTGAGGGATGAGAGTAGATCGAGTGAATCCGGGCGGCGAGCGGGATCGAAGTACCGACGCCCTCCCCCGAGGATCACGTCCACGTCTGCCCCCGCCAATTGCCGTGCAATCTCCCATTCCATGTTTCGGTCCGGCACGTGGCTAGCAAACGCGGCTGGTGTTGCGTGGGTGATCGACGACGTGGCGACCAGTCCGGTAGCCATTCCGCGACTCTGTGCGACCTCGAGCACCGTCGTCACCGAATTGCTATCTGGGTCCACTCCAATGGCACCGTTGTAGGTGCTCACGCCCGCGCTGAGGGCGGTGCCCGCTGCCGCGCTATCGGTGGTCTTGTCGTCAGAGGCTCTAGTATCGACCAGCCCCATCACCGGAAAACGCTCGACCGCGAGATTGTCCGTGGCAATAGCTGCGGCAGTCCAGTAGCTGACCCCGGCGCCGTCACCGATGATCAGGATTACCCGAGTGGGCGGTTCCTGGGCAATGGCCTGGCGCGAGGGGGTGGCAATCGATACCACTACTGCCCATGCCAATAGGACAACCATAGATCTCAGCTGCGTCACCCGCTTCTCCTATTCTGCGTGCCTTCCATGAAACCGCGTTCCTCGTAGCATAGCGCTGCCACGGTGATGTGGCATAACAGCCCCCCAGTGTTTCGAGGGATCTGATGGTACACGGAATCCTTTGTCAGGGATAGGAGGTTAAAGGGGCGTCCTCGGGGGGAACCTTATCCTCCATCAGAACGACCACCTCACGCCCGCATTGAATGACCGCCCCTCGAGGGGTCCCCAGACATCGGTGGTCCAGCGGCCATCGGGGGCGCGGGTCGGACGTACGAGGGGACTCCAGCGAGTCTGCCGGGCGTCGAAGATGTTCTCAGCGTTCAAAAACACCCGCATGTTGCTGCGCAGCCGGTGCTCTGCGAGGAAGCCCAAGATCACGTAGGCCCGTGAGGTAGTCCGGTAAGGGTCATCCTCCAACTCCTGGTGTCCAGTCAGATAGAACTCTGAAACTCCGTGCCCCACGTCCGGACCGGTTCCTCTCCATTTCCCATCACCAGGCCTCCCTCGGGGAGTTGCTCAACCATCACCGGATCTCTCACGTCAGACGCGAAGAGGGTAAGGTTCAACTCCACCGGGCCCACCTGACGGCCCACGTCCAAGGAAGCGCTTCGACCCCGCTCGGCCTCCAAATCCCCGGGAAGCGGGGCCAGGCGGCTCAGGCCAACCGACTCCACCTCCTCAGTGAAGGGCGTGGGGGCAAAATACCCACTTCCGGCCGAAGCCCGCACCGTCCAAGGATCGGTACGAAGGAGAAC
>JBDHMC010000123.1:0-6648 GCA_039656355.1 Gemmatimonadota bacterium
GGAGGATTCCCACCACGGAGGGCATGAACTCCCGGTTCCGGTGCCGGTTCAGGAAGACACAAGGGGACGAGAAGAAGGCCACCAAAACCACCCAGAAAACCAGGGACCCCCGCTGCCCGGCCCAAAGGCCGGAGAGCTTGAAAAAGACGTCCAGTTCCCGGTTGGAGTAGTTGGCCACGTACCAGTACTGAAACTGGTCCGTGAGAAAGGCATTCATGATGCCAAGGGAAGCGACCAGAAGAAGAACGAAGACGATGTGAATGCTTCGCTCCGCGCTGAGCACCAGATCACCCCGTTGTTGGTGCCCCCCGACGAACCCCATCGCCATCCCCCAGAAGGAGACAGGGAGGGCAATCCATAAGGCGAATTCCCCTAGGGCGGTCACCCAGTGGCCCCCCGGTCATCAAGTTCCTCGGGAGCGGCTTCGTACCTGCTTCCACATTTGGTCAGAAGGGTCTTGGCCTGGAAAACGCCGTCTTCCCCGAAGCGGCCCTCGAGAACCACCTCGATTTCATCGGTGAAGGTATCGGGCAGGACACCGTCATAAACGACCGGGAAGGTCACCTCGGAGTGCTCGATATCGTGAACCGTGAACAGGTGGACCAACTCCCCCTCACCCCGGTCGTAAGAGCCCGAAACCACTTTTCCGCTCACCTTCACCCCGACAGTGTGAAAAGCCGGGTCCTCCGCCACCTTGGCCACCAACTCAGTGGGCGTAAGGTAGTACACCATGCTGTCGCTGATGCCGGTCCAGACCAGATAGGTCACAACCAAAGCAACGCCCGCCAACCCCACATAGAACCGACCGTGTCTCATTCTCACACCCTCTCTCATGGATCCTGTCCAGCAGGACTGCCAAACTATTTTCCGGGAGAAATAATGATGGGACAATCTAACCCGGAATCCCTCCCCCCTCAATCCGGGTGGGGCACCTCTGTTCCCCACCCTGGAAACCCCATGAAACTGGAAGGTTCCGTCCCGTGTAAGCTGCTGATTTCCTTGGAGATCTCGGGTCCGGAAGGTGGGACCCTTCTCGGGCGAGGTGGGGGGTTCCTACCTTCCGGCGCTGCCCGCCTGGAGGAGAGCCCAACTCGCCGCTTCTTCCCCCGTCTTGGTTTTGGGGAGCGGAAGATCAAAGGAAGAATCGCCCAGGAGGATCACCTCCCGACCCATCTTCTTGGCCAAGGCTATCTCAGAAAGCGTGCCCCATCCTCCTCCGACCGCCACCACAGCCTCTCCGGCCCGCACCACGAGGGCGTTTCTGGCTTCGCCCATTCCCGTTGCGACGGGGATGCTCACCCATGCGTTGGCCGACGAAGGGTCGGATCCGGGAAGGAACCCGATGGTCAAACCACCTGACTCGAGACACCCTCGGGACGCAGCCTCCATGACACCCCCCAGGCCTCCCGTGACCACCACGGCCCCGGCATCACCCAGAGCCCTCCCAAGGGCCTCCGCAAGAGCAAGCTCCGAAGGAGAGGCCTCGCCGGCCCCGATGATCGAGATCCGGACCCGTGTTTTTCTCGGGAATGGCGGACGGCTCCCGACTTCTGAGCGCTCTTCGTCCCTCATTCGGAAGTGGCCCGTTCGGAGGTCGGAGGCTCCCAATTGGACCAGGCTCTGGTGGTGTCTAGAGCCCGCCGCCACCCGGCGAGTAGCGAATCCCGCATTTCTTCGGCCATGGCGGGATCAAAAACCGATGCATCGCCGAGGGCGGCCAGGAACTCGTTTCCATCAGACCAAACTCCGGTTGCCAGGCCGGCCAACCCGGCTGCGCCGAGGGCCGTGGTCTCCACCAGGCCGGGCCGCCTGACGGGGGCCCCCAGGATTCCGGCCTGAAACCCCATGAGCCAGTCGTTTTTGGATGCGCCACCGTCCACACGGAGCTCTCGCGTCGCCACCCCCGAATCATGTTCCATGGCCCGGATGACGTCTGCGGTGGAATAGGCGATTGCCTCGAGAGCTGCTCGGGCTAGATGGGCTCCGGTAGTCCCCCGGGTCAGGCCCACCAGGGTGCCCCGGGCATGCGGGTCCCAGTGAGGGGCCCCGAGACCCACGAAGGCAGGCACGAAATAGACGCCGTCGTTCGAGCTCAGGCTCCTGGCAAGGCCCTCGGAGTCATGGGCCACATCAAGAATCCCGAGGCCGTCTCGGAGCCATTGTATGGCGGCCCCAGCGACGAATATCGAGCCCTCCAATGCATAGGCAGGCCCACCCATCTCATCGCAGGCCATGGTGGTTAGAAGCCCCGAACGGGAGGCCACCCGTTCGGCACCTGTGTGGAGCAAGAGGAAAGCCCCAGTGCCATAGGTGTTCTTCGCCAGACCCTCTGTCCAACACCCTTGACCGAAAAGGGCAGCCTGCTGGTCACCGGCGACACCTCCCACCGGGACCTGAATGCCAAGCTCCTCCCCTTCGCTGAGACCGAAAACCCCAGAGCTCCTCCGCACGCCCGGAAGGACCTGCTCCGGGACCTCAAAGATCCGCAGAAGCTCCGGATCCCAAGACTGGCTGGTGAGGTTGTACAGAAGGGTACGGGATGCGTTTGTATGGTCCGTCGCATGAACGGACCCGTGGGTCAGGCGGGCTATCAGCCAGCTGTCCACAGTCCCCATGGCCAGATCCCCTGCCTCGGCCCGGTCCCTCAACTCGGGTCGGTTTCGAAATAGCCAGGTGAGCTTGGTCCCCGAAAAATACGGATCCAAGAGGAGGCCCGAACGGTTTCGGACCTCAGTCTCCAGCCCCCTGCCCTTCAGTTCGCCGCAGATGGAAGCCGTTCTCCGGTCCTGCCAAACGATGGCCCGATGGACCGGAGTCAGCGTTTCACGATCCCAAAGGACCACGGTCTCCCTCTGGTTTGTGATCCCGATTCCCTCCACCGAGGCTTGGTTTCCGGCCTCCGCCAGGGCTTGCCGGGACACATATTTGGTCACTTCCCAGATCTCGAGAGCATCGTGTTCCACCCACCCTGGCTCCGGAAAGTACTGGGTGAATTCCGAATAGGATCTCCCAAGAATCCCACCGTCTTGCCCGACGACCAGGGCCGTCGTGCCCGTGGTTCCCTGATCGATGGTGAGGACGGCGGGGGTGGAGCTCATGGTTGTTCCTCCGTGAAAACACGGCCTGATCCGGCCGGGGCGGATCCAATGCCGAGAAGTTCGGCGATGGCTTCCCGATAGGGAGGCCTCAGGATCCCTCCATCGGTAATAAAAGCCGTCACCAGATGGGCCGGGGTTACGTCGAACGCACGATTCAAAACCGAAACCCCGGGAGGCACGACTCTTCCGCCCCCACACCGCTCCAGCTCTGAAGGGTCTCGCTCCTCAATGGGAATCTCTTCCCCCCCACCGGCCCCTGGATCAAAGGTCGTCCGCGGTAAGGCGACATAGAAGGGGATCCCGTGGTGCCGGGCCAAGACCGCAACACCATGGGTCCCGATCTTGTTGGCCACATCACCGTTGGCGGCCACCCGGTCGGCACCCACGATCACCAGATTCACGCGGCCCTCCGCCATGAGGACACACGCCATGGAGTCGGTGACGACGGTGGTCGCCACACCGGCCCTTGATGCCTCCCAGGCCGTCAACCTGGCCCCCTGGAGAAGAGGGCGGGTTTCATCAGCAAAAAGTTTGATGGGGATGCCCCTCGCGTGGGCCACATATATCGGCGCCAGGGCCGTCCCGATTCCCCCGGTGGCCAGGGCTCCAGCGTTGCAGTGTGTGAGGACACCGGCGCCCTGTTCTGGAATCAACTCCACTCCATTCTCACCAATGAGGCGGCACATCTCCCGGTCCTCATCGGCGATGGCATCTGCCTCCAGAGCAAGGGCCTGGACCTGCCGTTCGGCACCCTCATGACTCGTCTCGGCGAACACCCGGGAAAGGCGATCCAAAGCCCAAGGAAGGTTCACTGCCGTGGGCCGAGTACCTCGTAGAAGGTCCGAATCCATCAGGAAGCCGGATTCCAGGTCTCCACCTCCCGTCCCACCTCCCCCTTCGAAACGGCGCCGGGCTCCCATGGCCAGTCCCATTGCGGCCGCGATTCCGATAGCCGGCGCGCCCCGAACCCGGAGGAAGGAAATAGCCTCGGCCACATCCTCCACGGTTTCGAGCCGAAGGTATCGCTCTTCACCGGGAAGGAGGGTCTGATCCAAGAGGCGGATCGCCCGCCGGTCGTCGCTCCATCGGACGGGAACGGGAACCCGCGGGAAGACCGGAGACACCTCTCTCACCTCACGTACCACACGCTTGACGTAACACACACTGATTCAGTCATGTTCGTCGGGGTCAGCCACCGGGACGAGGTATCCGAACTCGTACCGCCATCCACCGTCCCTTAGGAGATCCAGGAGGAGGGGAAGCGGAAGGCCCATGACAGTATGGTAGTCACCCCTGATTCCATCCACCAAAGCGCTTCCGAACCCCTGAATCCCATAGGCCCCCGCTTTGTCCATGGGCTCACCTGTCTCCACGTACTTGCGGGCGAAGGCCTCGTCGAAGTCCCTGAACGTCACCTCGGTAGCGAGGTACCCGGACCGGATGGAGGCGTGGGGAAAGGCCAAAGCCAGCCCGCTGATTACCGTGTGGGACCGCCCGGACAGGGAGCAAAGCATGCCCACAGCCTCGTCCAAGCTCCGGGGTTTCCCCAGCACGACACGGTCCCGAACGACGACGGTGTCGCCTGCCAGAACCAACGCGTCAGGATGGACCTCCGAAACCTTCAGGGCTTTTTCCCGGGACAGTCGTTCGGCGTGGGCGGACGGGCTCTCACCCGCCAATCCATCTTCCGGCATGTTCGAAGGAACAACGTCAAAGGCGAGGCCGAGGCGGGCTAGAAGCTCGGCTCTGCGGGGGGAGGCGGAGGCGAGAATAAGGCGTGGGCTCGCTCCCTTTACAGTCACCGCTCCAACACCAGAGTTACGGGACCGGTGTTCACCAGCTCCACATCCATCATGGCCCCGAACTCACCGCTCTCCACCCTCCCTGGCGCCCCTCCCTCAAGGACCCCTAGGAATCGCTCATAGAGAGGAATCGCCACCTCGGGCGGCGCGGCATGGATGAAGCTGGGGCGTCGACCTTTCCTGGTGTCCCCATAAAGAGTGAACTGACTCACCACTAGAAGATCTCCTTCGACCTCCTCGATGGAGAGGTTCATCTTCCCCTCCTCGTCGGAGAAAACCCTCAATCCGAGGATCTTGTCGGCCATCCACCTGAGGGTGTCCTCATGGTCCCCATCGGTGAAGCCCACCAGCAGGACCAGCCCACCACCGATCTTTCCCACCTGTTCACCTGAAATGGATACGCTGGCCTGGGATACCCGCTGGAGGACTACCCTCATTCCACCGTCACGGACTTGGCCAGGTTCCGCGGCTGGTCCACATCGCACCCGCGAAGGACGGCCATGTGATAGGCCAGGAGTTGTAGAGGAATGCTCGTGAGGATTGGCTGGACCTGCGGGAGGCTACTGGGAACAGCGATCACGTGGTCAACTTTTTCATGGATCTCAGTGTTCCCCTCCGTGACCACTGCGATGACACGACCATGCCTGGCTCGTACTTCCTCAATGTTGGATAGGACCTTCGGATAAATCGGTCCCGCAGGGGCCAGAGCCACAACCGGCATGTCGTCATCGATGAGGGCAATGGGGCCGTGCTTCATCTCGGCCGCCGGATAGCCCTCGGCATGGATGTAACTCACTTCCTTCAGCTTGAGGGCACCCTCCAGAGCCACAGGAAACTGGTAACCCCGACCCAGATAAAGGAAGTTCCTGCATTCCATGTACTTCTCCGCCAGGGCTTGGATCTCGCCGTCCATGGCCAGGACTCGCTCTACCTGATTCGGCAGAGCTGAGAGAGCCCTTACCAGCCGATGCCCAGCCTCCAAGGAAAGTCCCCGCCTACGGCCCAGATAGAGGGCGAAGAGGGCCAACGCCACCACCTGGCTGGTGAAGGCTTTGGTGGAGGCCACCCCAATCTCCGGCCCAGCGTGGAGATATACTCCGAAATCCGTTTCCCGTGCGATGGTGGAGCCCACAGTGTTCACGATACCCATGGTGGGAGCCCCTCGCCTCTTCCCTTCCCTCAGCGCTGCCAGGGTGTCCGCCGTTTCCCCGGATTGGCTGATGGCAATGACCAAAGTCGTCTCGTCCACCAAGGGGCTCTTGTACCGGAACTCAGAGGCGTATTCCACCTCTACCGGGACCCGGGCGAGCTCCTCCAGCATGTATTCTCCCAACAGCGCTGAGTGCCAGGAGGTTCCGCAGGCGGTGATGATGATCCTCTTGATTCGCAGTAGCTCCAGGTCTGAGACCGTCACGCCGCCAAGCCGAGAGACTCCCTCCTCAGGGAGGAGGCGACCTCTGAGGACATCTCGCAAAGAGGAGGGCTGCTCGAAGATCTCCTTGAGCATGAAATGCTCGAAACCTTCTTTTTCAATGGCCCCCAACTCCCAAGTGACCCGTTGAATGGGCCGAGTCACGACTCCCCGCTCCAGATGGAAAGTCCAGTGACCGTCCCCATTCAATACCGCTACGTCCCCATCGTCCAGATAGACCACATCACGCGTATGGGTAACCAGCGCCGAAGCGTCCGAGCCTACCAGATACTCCCCATTCTTCCCTATTCCCAAGAGAAGCGGGCTTCCGTTCCGG
>JBDHMC010000124.1:0-8473 GCA_039656355.1 Gemmatimonadota bacterium
AGGACCTGGGCTTTTTTCTCTGCGCCTTCAGACATGTCTTCGGTTTCTTCAAGGGCCAGACATACCTGCTCTGGACTCCATGGTAACAAGAAACACAAGGGCAGGCACGCCCTTTAGGGAATCTCTGCACAGGGGGGTGCCCAGATTCCCTTAGGCCGGGTCCTCTTCCCCTGGCTGGGGTTCCGGCACCAGGAACCAGACCATGAGGCCCATCCCGAACACTGAAATGGCTCCAATCACGGTGAGGCTCGCGTAGCCATAGTTGGCGTAGAACGGTCCGGCCAAAGCACCCCCCAGCCCGAAGCCCACCTGTCCCAGTGCGACTGTGAGGCTCATGAGGGAGCCACGGTTCTGGTCCGGCACCAGGGCCGTCAGGAGGGCCGAGAACGGACTGATCCGCATAGCGACCAGGATCATGGTAAGGAAAAATAGCGGATAGGCTACCCAGATGCTCTTGATGAGGACTGTGGTTAACAGCATCACGAGGCTGAGGCCAACGCAGGAAAGCAGGACAATGCGCTTCCTGCCCACATTATCCGAAAGGCGACCTGCCTGGGGTCCAGTAATGACGTTGGCGATTCCTACAACCAGAAAGAGGGTGGCAATCTGGTTTGGGGAAAACCCAATGCTCCGCTCCAACCAGGTGGGAAAGTAGACGATGAAGATGGAAACACCCAAAAACATGAGGAAGAATGCCGCTGACGCTGCGGCAATCTCCCGTTGCCGTAACATGGCCCAGTAGTCGGAGATCGCTCCCCGGACGGTCAATTGCCCTTCCCTTTTTCGAATCGGCGGCTGGGGCAGCCGGACCCATAGGAGGACAAATGTGAGGGCCATTGTCACTGCGAAAAGATAAAAAGGAGCTCTGAAGCCGAACCACCCAGCTAGTACCACCCCCATGGGAATCCCGAAGATCTGGCCGAAAGCCGATCCGCTCATTATCCAGCCGAGAGCCCACCCCCGACGATTGTAGGGGAAGTAATCCCCGACATAGGACACGGCCGCTCCGCTGAGGATGCCTCCTCCTACACCGGAGAAGAGTCGTACCGCCAAAAAGGAGAAGTAGTCGGCCACGAAGAAATGGACCCCCAGGGACACGGTCATGATGGCGGTGCCCACCAGAAGAATCCTTCGCCGTCCGATCCGGTCCGAGATTGGACCGGATATGATGGCGAACAGACCCACCATGAGGGAGTAGGCCGTTATGAGGGTGCCCAGCAGGGTGTCTGCGATGTCCAACTCCTCCCCGATTTGTGGAAGAATCGGGGAGATGATCATGATCTGGCTGCTGGCTGAAAACACCAACAACCAGAGTGAAAAGACGATCAGGTAGGGGGAGGGCCGACGGGCTGGCAAAAGACTAGGGGCCCCACCGAAGCGGTTGCCCTGGGTTGGTTCGGGCCGGTGGTGTCATGCCTATGCCAGTTCCTTATGCACCATATGGGCGCTTCGCTGGGCTGTGGGGAGAACGATGAGATCCAGGATATTCACATGTTCCGGGGTATTCACCACAAATGTGATGATGTCCGCAATGTCTTCCCCGGTCAGAGGTTGATAGCCTTCGTAGACGGTCTCAGCCCGCTCGTCATCTCCGTGGAAGCGAACACGGGAAAACTCTGTTTGGACCAGACCTGGGTCGATGCTTGTCATCCTGATCCGCGTACCTAGAAGGTCCAGGGCCATCCCCTCGTTCAAGGCCTTCACGGCGTACTTCGAAGCGTTATAGACAGCGCCCTTCTGATAGACCTGATGCCCCGCAACGCTGCCAATGTTCACTACGTGGCCGGAATTCCGCCTGACCATGGCGGGAAGAATGAACCGGCTCATGTAGAGAAGACCCTTCACGTTGGTGTCAATCATCTCCTCCCAGTCCTCCACAAGCCCTTCATGGAGGAGATGGAGACCCAGGGCCTTCCCGGCGTTGTTCAAGGCCTCTACCGCCTCGCGGTCCCGCACGTCAAGGACCTGGGTTCGCACCCGGACATCATGCTCCCCCTCCAGCTCTGTCTTGAGCGCAGTGAGACGGTCTTCCCGCCGGGCGCAGAGGATCAGATCTGCACCGAACGATGCGAAGGCCCTCGCGGAGGCTTCGCCAATCCCGGCCGATGCGCCAGTAATCAGGACGGTTTTTCCCTTTATGCGATTCATGGTCACCTGTCTGAGCGGAGTATTCCGGGGAAAGCCGGTCCTCGCTGGTAGTCCCGGAGATTTGTAAAGCCGATCGACACAATGTCCCATAAGTGGGGCGATCCCACAAGCTGAAACCACCCTCAAAGGTCCCCTGGACCAGTTGGTGAAAGTGGTAAGGTTTTTCAGGTCTTACCGGAAACCCTGGTAGACGCCTTAAACCCGGGAGTCTACGGATTGGTTGTATGGAGGGTGGAAAGAGAACGGAGAGGGATTACCCTCATCGAGCGAGGCGGTTCCTAATCTGAAAGGAAGAGGCCTGGTCGCAGAGAGATACAGGTGAGAATGGGTGCCAAAGCGTCGTCCATGTCTACCTCCCACCGGTAATCCTCGAGGAAGTACTGGTGTAGGCGTTCCACGCGGTGAGACCAAACTCCTTGTGCCTGTAGGCCGATGGAGGCGCTCAAATTCGTGAGTGCCAGGCGGTTGGACCGGACCGGGCCATCCCACGGTTCGGGGAGATTCCTTCGGAAGTATCCCGGTGGATCCACCCAACGGCCGTCCAGCGCCGCGAGGGCCCGCTCCCGAAGGGAAAGAGCCCACTGTTCATCTGGGCAAAAATGAGTGATCCAGAGGAGCAGGCCCAGGTCCACGCCGTGATCCGGGGCCAGAGATTGGTAGGTCTTGAGGACCATTCCCTCCAACTCCTCGATCTCAGGCCGAAGAGCGCCCTCTCCGATTTGCCGATATACGGCCAGACCCATGAAAACCTCCAAAAGGCCTGGCCCAGAACCGGTGAACGGGCGGGAGAGATCCTCCTCCATCCTCGGGATGATCCCGGCTCCCGGGCGGACGAAGGGAGCGTGGATCTCACGGACCAGGGCAAGGGCCCGCTGGCGGTATTGAGGGAGTAGTTGGCCCAGGCGGTGGAGGGCGAAGATCCAGAGAGCCTGGGAGCGGAATGTCTGCCCCTTTCCATCGACTCGTTCAGCCGCTCGGATCCCCTTTCTCCTCCCCAGGACCCGATCAACTTCGTGAGCCACCCACTCGGCTTCAGCCAGAACCCAATCTTCCTTCAACTCGCGGTGGATCGACACCAGGCAGATGACACCCAAGGCGTCGGTCCAGAGGTCCCGTGGGCCGTGGGGCCAAATACCGTAATCCCGAATCCAGCCCAACCGGTCCAAAACCAGTTCGAGAGCTCGATCGGTAGGTTTTGCCTGAGCTGACACGGGTTCCCCTCCCAGAAGAACTCCGGCGTCCCCCGGCGCCCACCGGAGAAGCCATTGGGAAACCGACCTGTGGCAACTGTCTCATGTCGAGACAGACCGCTCGGTTGCCTCCGAGCAGGAGCCCCCGGGTCCGGTTTCTTGGCACCTTACCGCAACTCCCGTACCTGTCTCGTCGAAAAAGGGGTTGCCATGCCGCACAAAGCGGCCGTAATTCAGGTTCTTTCCGGGCTTCCCATTCAAACCCGATAGGAGGGGACATGGCCGAATACGCCGGCGTGCGGCATTTCCGTTGGGACAAAATGGAAAAAGAGAGGGTCACGGACGTCATTTACCGGCGAGTGATCTCGGGGGAGCAGGCCATGTTGGCCCAGATCTACCTGGAAAAGGGGGCGGTGGTCCCCATGCACTCCCACGAAAATGAGCAGATAACGTTCCTGCTGGAGGGTGTCCTCAAGTTCTGGATCGGGGAAGAAAAGGAAGAGATGATTCTCCACGCCGGAGAGGTTCTCCACATCCCCTCCAACGTACCCCACCAGGCCGAGGCACTCGAGGAATGCCTGGACGTGGATGTTTTTAGCCCGCCTCGCCAAGACTGGCTAGATGGGACAGACGACTATTTTCGAAAATGATCTTTGGCCTCCCGAGGTGTCCTGGCTCTCGTGTCGAAGGCGCCGTACGGAGTTATGGAGCGGATCATGGATCTAGGTTTAAAGGGTAAAGTTGGCCTGGCTGCGGCCTCCAGTGCAGGAATCGGTCGGGCCGTAGCGGAGGCTCTGGCGGCCGAGGGAATGGACCTGGTGATGTGTGCCCGAGGGGAGGAATCCCTGAAGGAAGCATGCGGTAGCCTGGAGAAGTACGGAGTTCGCATTGTCGCCGTGCCCGCTGATCTTTCTGACCCAGATGAGGTGACGGCTGTCGTGGGCGCTGCCCATGAGGCTTTCGGTCGGGTGGATGTCCTGGTCACCAACACCGGCGGGCCCCCGGCGGGCCCCTTCGAGGCTCACACTCCTGAGGATTGGGATGGGGCTGTGAGGCAGAACCTGTTCAGCGTTCTGAACCTCGTCCGGGCGGTCTTGCCTGGGATGCGTGAGAGAGGATGGGGACGGATCATCAATGTCACCTCGATTGCCGTCAAACAGCCTTCGGACAACCTGATTCTGTCCAACGCGGTGCGAGCTGCGGTTACGGGCTTCGCTCGGACTTTGGCCACAGAGACGGCCATGGACGGAATCACCGTAAACAATGTCATGCCGGGGTTCACCCGAACGGGGCGTCTGACGGAGCTTGCCGAGAAAAGGGCCGAGATCAGGGGGGTGGATCCGGATGACATTTGGGCCATCTGGCACAACGAGATTCCCATGGGGCGGGTCGGTGAGCCAAGAGAACTAGCCTCTCTTGTGGCTTTTCTAGCCTCAGAGCAAGCCAGCTACATAACAGCTCAGTCCATCGCCGTGGATGGCGGTTGGATCAAGTCTCTTCTGTAAAGACCGCCACTCTAAGGAGCACATCATGTCGACGGGACTCACGGGGGCTGACTGGATTTGGAAGGACGGGGAGTTCATCCCTTGGGGGGATGCCAAGACCCACATTCTGAGTCTTGCAGTCCAGTTCGGATCCTCCGTTTTCGAGGGGATACGGTGTTATGAAACGGAGGCCGGGCCGGCGATTTTCCGCCTGGGTCCCCACATCAGGAGGCTCTTCGACTCATGCAAGATCTACCGCATGTCTCCGGATCAGGATGTTGAGGAAATCGCTGAAGCCTGCCGGGAGGTTGTGAGGAAGAACGACCTCAGGGACTGCTATATCCGCCCCATGGTGATTCGCGGTTACGGCTCCGCAGGATTGGATCCTTCGGCGAGTCCGGTGGAGACCTACATCTGTGCGTGGCCCTGGGGGACATACTTGGGTGAGGGCGCCTTGGAGAAGGGTGTGGATGTCTGTGTCTCAAGTTGGACGAGAGCTCACCCCAACACCTTCCCCGTTCAGTCCAAAGCGGCCGGGCATTACAATGCCGCGCAACTCATGAAGATGGAGGCGATGGCCAACGGATATGTGGAAGCCATTGCCCTGGGATCCAGCGGTCTCGTCTCGGAAGGGAGTGGCCAGAACATATTCCTGGTCCGAGATGGATCCATTCTTACTCCTTTCCTTGACGGCACCAACCTGACGGGAATCACTCGAGACAGCGTCCTCTACATCGCCAAGGATCTGGGAATGGATGTGCGTGAGGGCCTCGTGGCTCGGGAGGCCCTTTATACAGCCGATGAGTTGTTTTTCACTGGCACGGCCTCAGAGGTTACGCCCATTCGGAGCGTGGATAAGATCCTCATAGGGGAGGGAAAAGCTGGGCCGGTGACCCTGGGCATCCAGAGGCGCTTCATGGAGATCGTCCGAGGGGAGGTTCCGGACGCAAAGGGCTGGCTGGACGTGGTTGGCTAGGCGAACAGGCTCCTGATCATGGACCCGGTCCCGAAGTCGAGCCGAATGGACAAGCGGTTTCATCGTTCCAAGCGTTCAGGAAAGATCATCCTGGGAGGCGTCCTCCTGGTTTCTCTGGCTTTCGGGGCGGCTCTTACCCAGGGGTTGGTCCTGGCCCTGCAGGCTGGGAGGAACGATCTGGTTGTGCGGGGTTTTGTCGGGCTTGGCCTGTTGGTGGGATTGAATCTGTTCTCAATAGCCATGATTCGTCGACAGCATCGAGTCTTGGACGAAGCCCGGGAGGATCTGGAAGCGCTGGTGAGGGGGGACCCACCGGTTTAGCGTTGCGGCTACTACGAAAAAAACCCACCAGACCAGGGAATATCCGAAACAGATTGGGGATCTTCATGACTGGAAAAGAGAGCATAACGCGTCGGAACTTCGTGGCCGCGTCGGCCGCCTTGGGGGCGGTGGCGGCGACGCCGAGTTGGACTCTGGGAGCTCCGGCGGTCCACTCCTCCGGGCGAGCGGCACCTTTGGTCATCTCGGATGTCAGTGGCTATCGGTACAAGAATGGGGGGCCCGAGAACTCCGTGGAACGGGCTTTCAGGGGCCTCACTGAGGGAGAGGACGTGCTGGACGCCCTCATCGCAGGTGTGAATATCCCCGAGTTGGATCCGGAGGAGACGGGTATAGGATTCGGAGGTCTTCCCAACGCTGATGGGGTGGTTCAGCTGGATTCCTGCTGCATGCATGGGCCCAAGAAACAGGCTGGGGGTGTGGCAGCACTCGAAGGGGTCCGGACTCCATCTCTGGTGGCCAAAGCCGTGATGGAAAACACCGACCACCATCTCCTCGTAGGGAAGGGGGCGCAGGCGTTTGCCCGGCAGCTGGGATTCACCGTTGAAGACGATCTGAACACCCCCAGGTCCCGTGAGCGCTGGCTGGAGTGGAAACGGCGAGTCGATCCCGATCATTTTCTGGACCCCATTCGGAGGAGTCGAGCGGGTTACGAGGTGGGGCGACAGATGGTCAGAGAGGGGCTCATCAGCGCCGATTCCTTTTGGGGGACGACGAATTGCAACGGAATCAACGCCGATGGGGAGATCTGCGGGGTAACCACCACAAGCGGGCTAGCCTGGAAAATCCCCGGGCGGGTGGGTGACTCCCCGATTCTGGGAGCCGGGTTGTACGTGGATGGAGAGGTGGGTGCGGCTGGATCTACCGGACGGGGGGAGGCGAACCTTTACAACCTTGCCGCCTTCCTGATCGTCGAATTCATGCGGCAGGGAATGCATCCACAAGATGCCGGAATGGCGGCCCTAAAGAGAATCAGGAACAACACGGTTGAGGAAAGGCTGTTGAACACCAGGGGGGAGCCGAACTTCGACATCAGGTTTTTCGTTCTGAACAAGAGCGGAGACTACGCAGGGGTGGCCATGTACGGAGCCCGGGAAAGCCAATACGCTGTGTGTACCGAAAATGGTGCGGAAACCCGGGCTCTGGAGGGGCTTTTGGAGGGCTCCCCAGATGGGTGAGGAAAGGGCGGGGCGGCAAGCGCTGTAAGAGGAGAGCGCCAACGTGAGTAAAGACGAGTCCAGGGCAGTTCACCGTTGCCTTTTCTGCCACACCCCCCTCGCGGATGGGTGGCGTTTCGGCACCCTGCCCCCGGCCTGGCGAATCGCTTTTGATTCAGGACGGGGTCGGATCTGGGTCGTTTGCGACTCCTGCTACAGGTGGAATCTGTGGCCTCCTGAAGAACAGGGCGGGGCTCTCTCGGCTCTGGAAAGAGTGGCAGAAGCCCGGGGGCAAACCCTGGCCCGTACGGAGAACATCACCCTTTTGGCGGTTGGGGAAATGATTCTCATCCGGGTCGGGGACGCTACCCTCCACGAGCGAGCCTGGTGGCGGTACGGTCGGGAGGTCCTCACACGGGAACGGGATTATCGGAGCACCGGCGCTCGTCTGAGCGCCTACGCCTATGGCGCCCTCGCAGCCGTGGCCGAGAGCGTGGGATTGGGGGACCGAAACTTCAAAGTCCGGTTCGAAGAGGGCATGACCGCCGAAGTCCTGCGGTGGAGGAGGTTCGGGTGGGCGGCATGGTTCGGCCGGTTGAAGTGCCCCTCCTGTGGCAGCTATCTGCGGGCGGCTCGGTTCGACCTTTCCTGGTGGTTCTGTCCCATGGTCGATGACCAGGGGAGGCTGGCCCTTGGGGTACCGTGCCCCAGGTGTGATCCTTGGACTCCCGAGAAGGTTTATCACCTGCGAGGCTATGAGGCCGAGAGCGTTCTCCGGAGGGTCCTGGCCTACCAGAACATCACCGGGGCCGGGGAAAGAGCCGTAGAAGACGCGGTCCGGGAAATGGAGACCGCTGGGTCCCCGGAGGCGTTTATGAAGTCGGTACTCCAGGGAGGTCCCTTCTTGAGGGAACTGGCTTTTCCCCAAGCCGTCGCGTTGGAAATCTCCCTGAACGAAGGGGTGGAACGTCGGGCCTTGGAAGTGGAGGCCAGAGGTCTCGAGTTCATGTGGAAGCGGGAAGAGGAGTTGGCCCGGATCATGGATGAGGAGCTTGACCCTCGAGGGCTCCGCTCGAAGTGGCGGGCGAGGATGGAAGGGGGCGGGCCCCCTGAGTTCGAGTGACTTCGATCCCCTCCGGGGAGATCGGGGTCGCCGGGGTGGGGAAGCAAGTCTACTTT
>JBDHMC010000125.1:0-12203 GCA_039656355.1 Gemmatimonadota bacterium
GCCGGAGCGCTCTCTGGTTTGGGAGGTCGGGCTGGAGCAAGCCTTCGGGGAGACGGGTTTCTCCACCTCGTTGACCTGGTTTCGTCAGTCCCTCCAGGACCTGATTCAATACACATTCGCCAGTCCCGAGCCTGGCGGCCCCAACTTCTTCAATGTGACCGAGGCTCGAACCCAGGGGGTGGAGGTTGCCCTGACGGCGCCCCTCGGTGGACTGACCGTGACGGGGGCGTATACCTACTTGGACTCGAAGGTGCTGGATTCCGGGTTTGATGAGGGGGACGGCGCCACCTTCGTAAAGGGCTCCGCCCTGATCCGCCGCCCCAAGCATATGGGGACCGCCAGTGCAGGCTACCACTTCGCAGGATGGGCCCTGAACGGAAACATGCGCTTTATGGGATCCCGGTCGGATCGAGATTTTTCTGCCTGGCCCGCTTCGCCTGTTGAGCTCTCCTCCTATGTCCTTCTGAATCTGGGCGCTGAGGTGAATCTCCTCTCGGCGCGAGGAGGAAGACCTGGGCTTAATCTCCAGGTCAGGGGTGAGAATCTCCTGGACGAACAGTACCAGGAGGTCTTCGGATTCGATGCTCCGGGCAGGGCTTTCCTGGTCGGCTTTCAGATGACCTTCGGCGAATAGGAGCCCCAGGCCTTATTTTGGTGGAGAGCATCCAAGAGAACGCCCCTCTGCCTTTGGAATGTTCCCTGAATGAAAGCAGTCACCTTCGACATATCCGTTCCCCGGTACCTCCTGGCGAAAGGCTTGGGGGGCCTTAGCTCTTCCGTGACCTATGGGGCCCTCAGCGGGCTTCGCCTGGGGGAGGTGCCCGAACCGGTCCTTCCCGGGCCGGAGTGGGTTCGCCTGGAGGTCCTCCTGGGTGGGATCTGTGGGTCGGATATCGGAAACATCACCTTTTCAAGCAGCCCGGTCATGGAGCCTTTCGGGTCCTTTCCCGCGGTCCTGGGACATGAGATCCTAGCTCGGGTTTCAGAGGTAGGACCTGGAGTAACCTCCCTCCAGGTTGGCCAGCGTGTGGTTGTGGAGCCCATGCTCTCCTGCCGCATCAGGGGGTACCAGGACTACCAATGCCCATCCTGTGCCGCCGGGCTGCACGGAACCTGCGAACAGGGTGGGGAGGAAGGGCCCCTCGAGATTGGAGGGACCCCCATAAGTCGTGGTCTGACTATTGGTTACCACCGCGATCTTCCCGGGGGCTGGGGAGAGAAAATGGTTGCGCACAGGAGCCAACTCTTCCCGGTACCCGACGAGATGGAGGACCGGACTGCGGTCCTCGTCGAGCCCCTGTCAATCGGTGTGCATGCGGTCCTCAACGCACCTCCGATGCGGGGGGATCCGGCCCTGGTGATAGGGAGTGGCCCCATCGCCATGGCTACCGTGTGGGCGCTCCGGGCCGGGGGGTTCGGGGGAGACCTGGTGGTGCAGGCAAAACGGGACAAGGAGGCGGAGTTGGCTTTGGCTTTGGGGGCCAGCCAGATCGTACGGCCAGGTGCGGAAGCGAGAGATGCCCTGGTGGACACTGGGGCCATGGCGTATCAACCCCTGGCGGGGCCGGAAGTCTATTCCGGGGGAGGCTTCCCCGTGATCTACGATTGCGTCGGCAGCCGGGAGAGTTTGGACCAGGCCATTCGATTCGCCACACCCAGAGGCCGCATCATTGTCTTAGGCTGCTCTGCGCAGATTCGGAAGCTGGATCTCACTTTCCTCTGGTCTCGAGAACTGGAGATTCGGGGGTTTCTTGGGTACGGGACCGAGACTTGGGATGGGAGAGAGTTGCACACTTTTGAGATCACCAGGGAGTTGCTTCTACGGAAGCCGCTTCCCATTGACCGGATGGTGACTCACATCTTCCCTCTGGAGCAGTATAAGGAAGCTCTGAAGGCCGCGAGCAACCGTCGCCGGAGCGGGGCAATGAAAGTGGTATTGAAACCCTAGCCCAGGGCCCGCCCCGCCCTAGCTGGGGTCCTTGGTCTTCTTGATGGCTTCCTGCAGGGCATCGAAGGCCAGGAGTGCGCATTTGATCCGGACGGGGAACTTGCTCACCCCCTTAAGCGCCCTCAGGTCTCCCATGGTCCGGTCTTTGGCCACCTCCTCGTCCCCGTGCATCATGGCGGTGAACCGGTCGGCCAGGCCCTCAGCCTCGGAGAGGCTTTTCCCCTTGATGAGATTCGTCATCATGGAGACGGCTGCTTGGGAGATGGAGCAGCCCTGGCCCACGTGGCGGGCTTCCACAATCCGGTCTCCGTCGATCTGGAGCTGAAGGCGGATCTCGTCTCCACAGACTGGATTCGCCATGTGGATCTCAACCGTCGCCTCCGGAAGTTCACCCTTGTTCCGGGGTTTTCGGTAATGCTCCAGAATGAGCTGCTGATAGAGGGAGTTGAGGTTCAGTTCCGACATAGGTCGAGTTATCTCCCGAAGATGCTGTGGACCACCTGGAGGCCCGCCACGAGGCGGTCCACGTCGTCGGTCGTGTTATACAAGGAGAAGGACGCTCGGGCGGTGGCTGCCACACCGAAGTGCTTCATCACGAGCTGGGCGCAGTGATGGCCCGCGCGAATGGCCACCCCTTCCGAATCCAGAATCGTGGCGATGTCATGAGGATGCGCATCGCCTAGGGCGAAGGCGATCACCCCGGACCGCTCCCTCACATCCTTGGGACCATAGACGCTCAGGTCGGGGATCTGAGCAAGGCGGTTCAGGGCATAGCGGAGCAGCCCGGTTTCATGTTCCTTGATGGCCTCGTATCCAACCTGTTCCATGAAATCCACGGCGGCCGCGGCGCCTACGGCTCCTGCGATATTGGGGGTACCCGCCTCGAACTTGTGTGGAATATCGGCCCAGGAACTCTCGTCCCGTCCGACAATGCCGATCATCTCCCCCCCGCCCTGGTAGGGAGACATTCCCTCGAGGATCTCCCTCCTTGCCCAGAGGACTCCGGCGCCCGTGGGGCCGCACATTTTGTGGCTGGAGAAAGCATAGAAGTCCACGTCCAGCTCCCTCACGTCCACCTTCATGTGGGGGACGGCCTGCGCGCCGTCCAACAGCACGAGAGCCCCCCGGGCGTGGGCCGCTTCGATAACCCTCTCCACCGGGTTCACCGTTCCCAGGGCGTTGGAAACTTGGGTCATGGCAACGAGGCGCGTTCGATCCGTCAGCAATTCATCCAGCTCGTCCAGCCGGAGCTTGCCCTCGTCGTCCAACTCGATGTACCGGAGACGAGCACCGGTCCGGCGGGCAACCAACTGCCAGGGGACGATATTGGAGTGGTGCTCCATGGTGGTAAGAAGGATCTCATCGCCTTCTTTGAGCTGGTCAAAACCCCAGGTGGCGGCCACCAGGTTGATGGATTCGGTGGTACCTCTGGTCCAGATCACCTCAGCCGGATCCGAGGCTCCCAGCCACTCTGCAACCCGACCCCGGGCGCCTTCGTAGGCCAGCGTGGCCCGCCGGCTCAACTCATGGATGCCACGGTGGACATTGGCGTTGTCTTCCCGGTAGTACTTTCCCAGCACATCCAGGACGGACCGGGGTTTCTGGGCGGTGGCTGCACTGTCCAAGTAGGTCAGTGGTTTTCCGTTGACCACCTGGTTCAGGACGGGAAACTCGTTCCGAATCTTGTTTACATCGAATGTTGAGACGGCCTGATACACGGCTGCGCGCCCTCGCTGGAAAGAATGTGAGCCTCCTTCGGCACCCCTCTGGAGGGGAAACCTAGGGAGGTCAGCGTTTTTGAATGTAGATCCCGTCTTCCCTGATCTCCACTGGGAAGGTCTTGATGGGTTTCACTCCCGGAAGTCCCCTAGGAGCTCCGGAGGCCACGTCGAACCGAGCCCCATGGTATTGGCAGACAATGACGTCCCCCTCCATCTCCCCGTCGGAAAGCGGAAGGTCTTCGTGGGAACAGCGATCCATGACGGCGTAAATGGTACCATCCACGTTGGCCATGACCACTGGGTCCATGCCTACCATTACCGACCGCAACGACCCCGGAGGACAATCCTCCAGGGTCGCGGCCTTGATCCAGTCCTTCATTCTTTATCTCCGGAATCGGAGGTGTCGCCCGTACTGCTGCCAGGGATTCCCCGAAGTTCGTCAGACCTGCCGGAGCTTGGCCTCGATGACTTTCGTCACCTTCTCCACCACTCCACCGAGGGGCAACCGGGACAAAACCTCGCCAAGGAAACCCAGTACCACAAGGCGTTCTGCCTGCTCTCGCGTCAGGCCACGACTCATGAGATAGAACCGGGATTCTGCGTCTAATTGACCCACGGTTGCTCCGTGGGAGCACCGGACGTCGTCGGCTTGAATCTCGAGGTTGGGTAGGGAGTCGGCCCTGGCGTCATCGGAGAGGAGGAGGTTTCGATTCGTCTGGTAGGCATCGGTCTTTTGAGCCTTCGGGTGGACCTTGATGATGCCGCGAAAGACGGATCGTGACGTGTGGTCCAGGGCACCTTTGTAAAGGAGGTCACTGGACGTGTTGGGGGCTATGTGATCCTGGCTGGTGTTGTGGTCGAAGTGCTGGGAGTCGTCCCCAAAGTAGAGTCCCAGCATGTCGGAGTTCGCGCCGGGCCCCAAGAGTTGGGCGTTCAGGTCCACACGGGAGGTGGATGCTCCCATGCTCACATTCAGCGTGTCCAGGGTGGAGTCACGTTGGGCCAAAGTGCGCTGGGATGCCTGATAGAAGGCCCCGTGCCCTAGGCGCTGGAGGGATACGTACTGGACCTGGGCACCGTCCTTCGCCAACACCTCCACGGCATCGGAGACCAAGGTCTGGCTCTCGAGGTCCTCGGAGAGGATCTCATCTACCAGAGATACCTGGCTTCCAGGTTCTGCAATGATGAGAGTCCGGGAGAAAAGTGCTACGCCTGACTGGGAAACCCAACGCGTCACCCGAATTGGCAGGTCCAACCGAACACCCTTGGGTACGTGAAGGAAGATTCCGTCCGTCCAGAGGGCGCCGTTCAACGCTTCGAATTTCCCCGACTCCGGGGGGAGGGCCTCGGTAGCTAGATTCTGCTGCAACAATTCCGGGTGGGAGTCGATGGCCCTTCGAAGGGAAGTGAGGACCACTCCCTTATCTTGTAGGCCCTCTTCCAGATCGATGTGGAACACGACCCCGTCGATCTCCCACACATGCCCGGAAGCGCTGTGGTCGGCCTGCATGGCTTCCTGAAGCCCATCGGGACATGCCCCGAAGTCATCCTCACACTCGGTGAGTTTGGGCCAAGCCAGAGAGTCCAAGTGCAGCTTCTTCTTCAAGTCGGTATAACGCCACTCTTCCAGACGAGTGGTGGGCATGGGAGTCTTCTCGTAAACATCCCAGGCGTGGAGGCGGCGCTCCTTGAGCCAATTCGGCTCCGGGGCCGAGTAAGTCCTCACCCGGTTCAGGTTGAGGATTTCGGTGACCCCCTCCGGGGCTGCGGCTTTCGCTTCGTCTGGCTTCACTACCGTCGAGTCCATTGCCGTGGTTCCGGTCATGGTTCAGCCCACTGTCCCTTCCATTTCCAGGTCGATAAGGCGGTTCAACTCCACCGCATACTCCATGGGGAGCTCTTTGGCAATGGGTTCGATGAACCCACGAACGA
This sequence comes from Gemmatimonadota bacterium, assembly GCA_039656355.1. Taxonomy (GTDB): domain Bacteria; phylum Gemmatimonadota; class Gemmatimonadetes; order Longimicrobiales; family Gaopeijiaceae; genus JABDNZ01. The sequence continues at coordinate 5,602 of JBDHMC010000125.1, forward strand.
TGAGGGCCATGGCTTCCTCTTCCGACATCCCCCGACTCATCAGGTAGAAGAGTTGCTCCTCCCCGACCTTCGAAACGGTGGCCTCATGGCCAACATTGGCGTCACGCTCTTCGATCTCGATATAGGGGTAGGTGTCAGTTCGGGAGGTTTCATTGAGGAGGAGAGCATCGCACTCGACGTTGGACTTCGCGTGGGTGGCGCCCTCATAAACCTTACAGAGCCCACGATACGAGCTCCTACCCGTCCCCCTGGAAATGGACTTGGAAACAATAGAGGAAGTGGTTCGCGGTGCGGCGTGAACCACCTTTCCACCGGTGTCATGGTGCTGCCCATTCCCTGCGTATGCGATGGAGAGAATCTCTCCATGCGCGCCCTCGCCAATGAGGTAGCACGACGGATACTTCATGGTGAGCTTGGAGCCCAGATTGCCGTCGAGCCATTCCATGCTTGCGTTCTGGTGAACCAAGGCCCTTTGGGTCACCAGATTGTACATGTTGTTGGACCAGTTCTGGATGGTCGTATACCTGAACCGGGCGTCCTTGTGAACCACGATCTCGATGACACCGGAGTGGAACGACTCGGTGGAGTAGACCGGCGCCGTACACCCTTCGATGTAGTGAGCGTGGGAGCCTTCGTCGGCGATGATGAGGGTTCGCTCAAACTGGCCCATCCGCTCCTGGTTCACGCGGAAGTACGCCTGAAGGGGGGTATCAAGCTCCACTCCCTTTGGGATGTAGACGAACGACCCACCCGACCAGACTGCCGAGTTCATGGCGGCGAATTTGTTGTCCTGGGAGGGGATCACGGTCCCGAAGTATTTGCGGAAGAGCTCGGGGTGGTTCTTCAATCCTTCTTCGATGGAATCGAAGATCACTCCCTTATCCTCCCACTCCTTCTTCAGGGAGTGGTAGACCATTTCGCTTTCGTATTGTGCGCCCACCCCCGCCAGGATCTTCTGCTCTGCTTCAGGGATGCCCAATCGCTCGAAAGTGGTCTTGCGCCCCATGTTGGCATGGGCTTGGAGTTGTAGATCTCCAGACCCTTGAGGCGAAACTCCAGCATCCACTCCGGCTCGTTCTTCTGAGCAGAAACTTGACGGACCACCTCCTCCGAAAGCCCCGGCTGGGTTCGGAAGACGTGTTTCTCTTCATCGACGAAACCGTACTTGTACTCGTCGAGGCCTAGGTCCTGAAGGTTTTCGTTTTCCGGCATGAGTGAGCTTCCTCTGAGCGTTGTCTAGAAGCGTTGCCTAAGAGCTTTGTTAGGAGCGTTTCTAAAAAGCGTTGTTAGGTGGCGCCATTAGACTCGACGGTGGGGCTATGCTGGCTCGAACTCCATGTAGTCGGCGTAGCCTTCCTCTTCTAATTCGAGGGCTACTTCTGGACCACCTGTCTTGACGATCTTCCCGTCTACCATGACATGAACCACATCGGGCTTGATGTAGTTCAGGAGCCGCTGATAGTGGGTAATGAGGAGGACCCCCATGTCGGGATTCTCTTCGGTGAGGGTGTTCACCCCGTGGGCGACGACTTGGAGGGCGTCGATGTCGAGGCCCGAATCGGTTTCGTCCATGACGGCCATGGTGGGCTTCAGCATGGCCATCTGAAGAATCTCGTTTCTCTTCTTTTCACCACCGCTGAACCCGTCGTTCACCGGTCGCTCGGCGAAGGTGGGATCCATCTTCAGAAGTTTCATCCGATCCAGGAGTTCATCCTGGAAATCGAAGAGGTCCACTTCCTCTCCGTCGGGCAGATGGGCCTGCATCGCCGTCCGGAGGAAGTTGGCGATGGACACACCGGGGATCTCCACCGGATACTGAAAAGCGAGGAAGAGGCCGGCTTTGGATCGCTCGTCGGGCTCTAATTCAAGGACGTCCTCCCCGTCGAAGCTCACGCTCCCGCCGGTCACCTCGTACTCAGGGTGCCCTGCGATGACCTTGGCGAGAGTACTCTTTCCGGAGCCGTTGGGGCCCATAATGGCATGGACCTCCCCTGCGGGGACATTCAAGTCCAGTCCGTGTAGGATCTCGGTTCCCTCCTCGGCCACCTTGGCCTGGAGGTTCTTGATCTGAAGGATGGGAGCGTCGCTCATCCGTTTTCTCACTGTGTTTTCGGTTGCTGGAGCCCGGTGAAGGAGTCCTCAAACCATGTTATCGAGAATGATTCTCAGTTTCATAAAGCTAATCCCTGCCTTACCCACGTCAAGAGTTCTGGGGGAAAGAACTCCCGTCGACTCAAACGTTTCGCGGGGTCGTGACCGCGGGTTCCGAAACGCAGGACCCAACGGTACCCCGAGGTCATGGGGAAGTTCGTCCCAAACTTGAGAAACTTAACTTGTTTTAATTTGAGGGGAAAAGGCCCAAGGAGGCCGCTCAGCGACCTGCTAGGGAGTCTCCGCACCCCACTTGCGCAGAGGCTCCCTAGTGGCGGGCTATCGCCTCAGTGACACGGTCGATGCCGGCCCGGACCGCTCCCGAGGAAAGTCCCGACCCGTTCGTGAGGATACTGAAGATGAGTTCCCTTCCGGAATCAGTGAACACATATCCGCTCAGGGAGGTGACATGGGTGAGGGTGCCGGTCTTGCCGAAAACCCGGCTCTCCAGGCTGGAAAGTCGGTTTCGGAGTGTGCTTTCTTCCTCTCCCGGACTCGCCAGAGCGTTTCTAAAGATCCCCGAATTGGATGAGGCCCTCATGTAATCCAGGATCCGGACGATCGCTCGGGGGGTGACCAGGTTTTGTGTCGACATCCCTGATCCGTCCCGGAAGATGATGTCCAATGAATCCACGCCCACCTCCTGGGTGAGGAATTCCTGTTCAATCCGGAACCCTTCCCGCCAGGTTCCTTCCTGGCCCAACTCCGACCCAAGGGTCCTGACCAGCTGTTCCGTCATCCAGTTCTGGCTTGGCTCCAGAATGGCCTGCACGACTTCACCCATGCGGGGGGACGTGAGTCCGGTGATGCGGGTGGCATCGAGGCATTCCTGGAGGGGCGCCTCAGAGGTCTCGAGATTCTGAAGGGGGATAACAGGTGTGGCTTTGGACCCGGGCCTCCGCCCGGTAGTGCAGCTTCCAGACCCCACGGGTTCCCCCAGGTCCCAGGCGATCCTGGTACCGCCCTGGATTTCGATTCCCCGGCGCGCAAGGGCGCGAACCAGGGCAGCAGACGCCAGCCGGACCGGGTCTCGTTGGCTTACCCGGATCGTATCGACCTCTCCCACCCGAATCTTGCCTCCAAGCTCCAGGCGCCTCGATTCAGGTAGGTATTCGATGCTCCGCCCCCTGGTACTGCTATCAGGATGGACTGAGACAAACTCCACTGAGATGGATTCCTCCCCGAGAGAAGGCCACCATCGGGCGTGGGCTGGGGAGCCCTCCTCTTCCCCTGCCGTGATTTCAACCGTCAGGACACCTTCGGCGATGGAAAAGGCTCCCCCGGTGGCTCCGGAAGTTCCAGACAGGTTCTGAACCATCCAACTTCCAGGAACACTGGTTGAATCCCAGGTGCTGACGTCCACTACCAAAGACCCAGTGATTGTTCGGACTCCTGCCGCCCAGAGGCCCTCGGCCAGAGAGTCCAGGGGGGCTTCGGCGGACGGGTAAAAGCGTTGGGAGAGCGTGGGGTCTCCACCGGCTCGAAGGAGCAGGTCCCCGTCTAACACCCGCCCTCCTTCCTCGAACGAGCCTACGCCCCAAAACTCCGTTTGATAACGGTAGTCAGGGCCCAGGAGGGAGAGGGCCGTGGCTGTGGAGAGGAGCTTCATATTCGAGGCGGGGATGAACTTGAGGTGGGCGTGACGACTGTAGAGGATCTGGCCCCGCTCCGGATCCACAATCCGGATGCCCCAGTTCACCTGATCCAGGGGAGGAGTGGAGACGATCCGGTCGATCTCCTCCTGAAGGACGCCCCCACCGCCTGCCCGGTAGGTGGCGCACCCCCCGGACAGGGCAAGGAAGATGAAAACGACGGAATGAGAGATCGCCTGGGCGGCTGACGGTGCCCTTTTGGGGCTCTTGAGTTCCTCCACTTCTAACTCCCTGGCTTGGCCCACTGCCCGCCATCTTGTCTGACCCGCCGAAGGCCCTTTCGCTGAAAAACGTCAAGCGTCCAGGCCAACCCCCCTCGTTCGAGGAGGTTGGTGGGGCTGCATCCAACATGCCACTTCAACGCCTTCACAAGGGCGCCCCCCGTTGCGTAACCCAGGTGGAATGCGACGCTCTCCACGGTTTCGGAGGGGCGCTCCAAGAGATCACTCGCCCGGATCAATCGGCCCCACAGGAGGAGGGCCCGGGGAGACGACAGATTCAAGGCCTTCATTTCCCGCAGCAACACCCTTGGACTCATGGCTAACGCCGCGGCCAATTCCGAAACCTGGGGCCTGGCCTCTGCATGCTCAATGGCCCAGCGGATAGCCTCCTGTGCCAATGGCGGAAGATCCCCTGCGGCGCTCAGAACCACGCGAGTAGCCAGGGATGCGGCAATGGCTTCATCCACCACGGCCAAGATGTCCCTGGCGGATGGCCTGTCTTCCATTCGGATTACGCCGTCCACACTCAATCGGCCCAGGTGGTAGAGATCCATCTCCCGACCGCCGAAGTCGGAAGCGACGACCAATGCTACGGTGGGGTGTCTACGACGAACCCGACGGAGGGAGGTGAGTGGGCTGGAGGGGGAAAAGCCGAAGGCATCCAAGACGCAAGCCTTGGGGCGACCCTTCTGAAGGAAGTGCTCCAACTCCTGGAAATCGACTACCGATCTGACATGGTGAGTAGGGTCGAGGGCCCCCATGAGGGCTGCAACGGCCCTCTGATCGGACTGAAGAAGGAGAATGTCGTCCAAAGAGAGTCCCCGAACTTGGGGGGCCTGGCGTTCATTACTATGAGCGTATGGTCCTTATGCCGGCTCCACAGTGACGGCCGTTCCGTAGCAGAGCATCTCAGCGGCGCCGGATTGGACCATGGAAGTCTGGAACCTGACACCCAGTACTGCGTTCGCCTCCAGCGCGTCAGCTTCTTCCAGCATCCGGTCGATGGCCTGTTCCCGGGCCTCGGCCATCATCTTCGTGTATTCCTTGATCTCACCCCCCGCCACGTTTCGAAGGACGGCCGTGATGTCCTTTCCTATGTGGCGGGCACGGATGGTATTCCCACGAACCAAACCGTGAACCCTGACCACCCGAAACCCTGGAAGGTCGTGAGTAGTGACGACGATCATCGTTGGATATCCCGATAGGGGTCTGTGAGCCAAGTCCGGTACCGCTCCCAGATCACACTGGCCAGTAGAACGAGGATCCCGATGCCGACGGCGCCGGTGGCCAGCTTCTGAAAGAGGAAGGCGGTGGATGTAGCATAGGCATACACGCCGTAGGCCGCCCATACCAAGGCTCCCACCACGAATAGTACCCACCCGAAGGGTCGGGCCAGGTGCCGGTTCACAGCGTTCCAGACGGAGCCGTTAGGTCCGCCGTCGTTCAATTTCAAAGTTCGAAGATCGTCCTTCATGGCTCGGTACACCGCCAGTTCTCGCCGAAGTTCCGTGGATGTTTCCACGGAGGCTTCAATGCGGCTGCGTTCCTCAGTCCCTACCTCACCATCGAGGTAGCGCATGAGTTCTTCGTGAGTCACCGGTTGCGACACAGCTTTTCCCTCACGGGTACGGGGCCCCGATTTCCTCCAGGGCCTCTTTCAACGCGCGCCTGGCATGGTACAGGCGACTGGCCACGGTTCCTTCCGGAATCTCGAGAATCGCGGCGATCTCTCCGTATCGGAAACCCTGGAGTTCTTTGAGGATGAGAATCTCCCGATGCTCATCTCCGATTTTCTCCAAAGCCTCCCAAATGATCTCCCGGGCTTTGGCACGTTCCCGATACCGCACCGGCCCGGTTTCCGGATCGGCTGGCCTTAGCTCCAGGCGTTCATCTAGTGCTTCCAAACGAAAACGTGCCTTCCTACTCCGGAGTTGGTCCCGACATTGGTTCCGGAGGATCTGAAAAAACCAAGGGCCGAAAGGCCGTTGTAAGTCGAACCGGGCCAGGGCCTCGAAGGCTTTGACAAAGGCATTTTGGAGAGCATCCTTGGCGTCCTCCAGGTTTCCCATCATACCAAGGGCGAGCCGCAGGCCAGGCTGTTCATACGCCCTAACCAAGGGCTCGTAAAACCGGGAATCACCGGCTTTGCACTTCCGAATCAGCTCTCGTTCGACCTCCGGTGCCAAATTGACTCCAGTTCCGACATGGTAGTAGGAGTACGCCTCGTCGCTGCAATCTCTTCAAAGAAGTGCCAAAACATCAAGGATGCTGGTTTTGCCAGCTTCTTTCGTCAGGCAGCCGGAGCCGTCTTTTTTGTACGCCCCACCTTACGATCCTCCGCTCTGTTTGGCTTCCTCGACCATACGTCGTATGTCAGCCCGAAGCTGCTTGGCGTCATAGACAATGCCGTCTTTGACCGTGTAGAGGATTCCCTCGGTTCGCCCCACTTCCCCAGTTTCATCGGACAGGCGGACCGCACCGGTCCCGTAGAGGACCTTGAGGTTCTCCAGGGGATTCTCGGCGACAACCACCAGGTCTGCCTTGAGCCCGGGCTTGATGATCCCAAAGTCGATGGATT
>JBDHMC010000126.1:0-6572 GCA_039656355.1 Gemmatimonadota bacterium
GAGCACGCCAATGAGGGCCAACAACAGGATCTTCACGACCAGGATTGGATTGCTGAGGAGCGCACCAAGGGAAGCCCCGCCCACTAGGACCAGGCCGACGCCGGTTACGAACGCAGTGGCCTGGAACACGAAGCAGGGAAACTCCCGATTCTTGACCAGGTTTTCCATGTAAGTGTCCACACGATCGCCAAGTGGCGGGCCCAGTCGGGCACGCTGGTTTACAGCCACAAGTGCATAAAATGGCCATATCATCAGGACCGCGGTGATGACGTGGAGCACTAATAGAATGGAGTAAAGAGTGCTCATGGTTTCGACCTCCAAAGACTGTGGGAGCGGGGGTCGACGGCTACCCTCCTGGGCCTTCCATCCTAGCCACAGGCCCGCCCACCAAGCGGCGTGTGAATCGCCCCCTCATTGGACCTGAACCCACATCCTGCGCGCGGTATCAGATCGGGGGACAAATCCCTCAGTCGAAAAGAATATCCTTGCGCGGGACAATTAATCATTTAAAGATGATTAAATCCGAAATTGCAAAATAACAAGAAGTTTGACCGAAAATCACGTCTGAGTGGCAACCTTGATCCTATCGCAGACAGCCGAATATGCACTGCAAGCGACACTCTTCCTCGCCGAGGTCGAGGAGGATCGCCCCTACCGTGTAGGTGAGATCGCAGCGAGCATGCGGGTACCTCAGAATTATCTCTCGAAGGTCCTCCACGTGCTGGCGCGTGCCGGCATCCTCACCTCCCTGCGTGGACCCAGGGGCGGTTTCCAATTGGCCATACCTGCGGAGGAACTCCCCTTAAAGGAAGTGGTCCGCCAGTTCCACCAGTTCACGGGGGAACGACGGTGCCTCCTGGGGAGGGAGAGATGCGGGGAGGGAGAAGGTTGTGCAGCCCATTCCCGGTGGGAGAGCGTGGCACTGACGGTGGAGGCTTTCTTTGCGGAAACCACCGTAGCCCAGCTCTCCCCCGGTCGGAAAGGGCCCGAATGAACGGAGTGCGTGCTAATACCACCATCGATCTCCGAAAGCGGATCCCTGGTGGGGTGCAATGACCGTGAGAGGATCCCACGGTAGGATAATCATGCCGACGCTGGAGGAACGGCTCATGGCAACAATGGGACGAGTGGTGGCCTTCACAGCTCTGGCGGCCTCAACGCTGTGGCCCGCACCGGCCCAAGCCGCCCAGGACCCGGCGGGCCAGGGGCTGGAGATCTTCCAGACATGGTGCTCACCGTGCCACACCATCGGGAGTGGGACACTCGTCGGGCCCGATCTTTCGGGGGTCGGTGATCGCCGTAGCGAGGAGTGGATTGTCGGGTTCGTCCAGCGCTCCCAAGAGTTCGTCGAAGCTGGAGATTCCACCGCGGTGGCCCTTTTCGAAGAGTTCAATCGGGTCATGATGCCCAACCAGCCATTTTCCGATGACGAGATCCGGGCCGTCATCGCCCTGACGCGGCCCGGAGTGTACACGTCTGCCCCCGTACAGGCCCAGCTTCCGGAGGCTACCGAGGAGCAGATCCTTCTTGGGCAAGCTCTCTTCCAGGGAACGACCCGCTTCACCAATAGCGGGCCAACCTGCAACTCCTGCCATGAGGTGACCAACGACGCGGTCATCGGTGGTGGCATCCTCGCTCCTGAACTCACTTCCGTGTTCACGAAGCTTACTGGTCCTGGCCTCCGTGCCATCATCACGAGTCCTCCCTATCCCGTGATGCAGCTGGCCTACCGAAACAAGGCACTCACCGAAGAAGAAGTCACGGCATTGGTGGGCTTCCTTAAAAGGGCCGACGAGGAACAGGCCCAACATCAACCTCGGGGCTACGGCGTGCAGCTGCTCCTGACCGGCTTGTTGGGCACCGGGATTCTCTTTGGCCTTTTTTCCCTAGCCTGGAAGGGCCGGCTGACGGAGTCGGTCAACCAGGCGATCTACGATAGACAGGTGAAGTCCACTTGAAGTCGGTGACGCGAACGGGTCCGACGGCATCCACGACCAGCTGAAGCGGGAAACAACCATGGGTTGGATCAAAGACATCATTTCACCGGAGACCAGGAAGTGGGAGGAGTTCTACCGTAACCGCTTCCAGCACGACCGGATCGTCAGAAGTACGCACGGTGTGAACTGCACCGGAGGTTGTTCCTGGCAAATCCATGTGAAAGACGGGATCGTCACGTGGGAGACGCAGCAGCTGGACTACCCTCTGCTGGAAGACTCCCTCCCCCCTTATGAGCCCAGACGATGCCAGCGGGGAATCTCCTACTCCTGGTACCTCTATAGCCCGCTCCGAATCAAATACCCGCTAGTCCGAAGCGTCCTCCTGGATGCCTACCGGGCCAAGAAGCGGGAGACGGGCGATGCTATGAAGGCCTGGAAGGCACTTCAGGCCGACGAAGACGCTCGAAAGGCGTACCAGCAGGCCAGGGGGAAGGGGGGGTTTCGGAGGGCAAGCTGGGATGAAGTGCAGGAGATCATGGCCGTAGCCAACATCAGCACCGCAGAGGAATACGGCCCTGACCGGGTGATCGGTTTCAGCCCCATCCCAGCCATGTCCATGCTGAGTTACGCAGCCGGCGGACGGTTCCTGCAGCTCTTCGGGGGGGTTAATCTCAGCTTCTACGATTGGTACTGCGATCTCCCCACGGCCTTCCCGGAGATCTGGGGAGACCAGACCGACGTCTGCGAGAGCGCTGACTGGTTCAACGCGAAAATGATTGCGGACATGGGTGCGTGCCTGAACATGACGCGAACGCCCGACTGCCATTTCTTCGCCGAGTCCAGGCACAACGGCACCAAGGCCGTGGTGTTCTCCCCCGACTTCAGTCAGGTCTGCAAGTACGCCGATCAGTGGGTGCCTCTCCATGCAGGGAGCGACGGCGCTTTCTGGATGGCCACCACCCATGTGATTCTGAAGGAGTTTCACCACGAGAAGCAAACACCCTACTTCATCGACTATGTGAAGAAGTTCACCGACAGTCCCTATCTCGTGAAGCTCGAGGAGGACGGGGAGGGTTACAAACCAGGGCGGCTCCTCAGGGCCAACGAGATCTCGAAGTACAGAGACATCTCGAACGGGGACTGGAAGTTCCTCAACATCGACGCAGGGACCGGCGAATTCGTCGTACCGAAGGGGAGTTCCGGATCCCGTTGGGACGAAAAGCAGGGTAACTGGAATATGAAGCCGGAGAATGCGGCCGACGATGGGCCCTACGACCCGGTCCTCACCCTCCTGGGACGTTCAGACCGGATTGCCCAGACGGCCTTCACGGAGTTCGGCCTCGATCAGACCGTGTACCGGGGTGTTCCGGCCATACAGGTGGAAACCATCGACGGGCCGGTTCTGGTAACCACGGTCTACGATCTCACCATGGCTCAGTTCGGCGTCCCCCGAGGTTTGCCCGGCACCTATCCCGCCGGCTACGACGACGCGGACGCAGCATATACGCCGGCCTGGCAGGAGATCTTCACCGGCGTCTCCTCTGACACTGTTCTCCAGTTCGCCCGTGAATGGGCGAGCACCGCCGAGGCCACCGGCGGCAAGTGCATGATCATCATAGGAGCGGGCATCAACCACTGGTACCACTCGAATCTCATGTACCGGGCGGGAGCCATGGCCCTGATGCTCACCGGTTGCGTTGGAAAGAACGGGGGGGGACTCAATCATTACGTGGGCCAGGAGAAGTTGGCCCCCATGGACTCCTGGGGAGCCATCGCTTTCGGAAAGGACCATCATGCGGCGGTACGACTCCAGCAGACTCCGATTTGGCACTACATCAACACGTGCCAGTACCGCTACGACGGGCAGTTCTCCAAATACAACACCGTACCGGACAACGAGCTGACCCAACAGCACACCGCCGACCAGATATACAAGGCGGTTCGCATGGGATGGATGCCCTTCTACCCACAATTCGACCAGAACACTCTGGCACTTTGCAGGGAAGCCGTCGAAGACGGAGCCACCGACGATGAGGCCATCAAACAGTACGTCCTCAACAAACTCAAGCGCAAAGAGCTCCAGTATTCGGTGAGCGATCCGGAGGCCGAGCACAATTTCCCAAGGGTTTGGTACATCTGGCGCGGAAACGCCATCATGGGAAGCATGAAAGGGCACGAGTACGCCCTGAAGCACTACTTGGGGACGCACCACAACTCCATCGCGGAAGACTCCGAGGACCGCACCACAGAAGTGAAGTGGCACGAGATTGCGCCGGTAGGGAAGATGGACCTGATCGTGGATCTCAACTTCCGCATGGACTCGTCGGCCCTTTACTCCGACATCGTGCTGCCGGCGGCCTCCTGGTACGAGAAGGCCGACCTCAACAGCACCGACCTCCACTCCTTCATTCACCCCCTTTCGGCCGCCATCCCTCCCGTGTGGGAGTCGAAGACGGACTGGAATATCTTCCGCGATTTGGCGAAGGCTACCAGTGAGGCGGCGGCGAAGTATTTCCCCGAACCGCAGAAGGACGTGGTAGCATCTCCCATCGCTCACGACTCACCAGGGGAGATCTCCCAGTCGACCATCAAGGACTGGTACCACGGCGAATGTGAGGCGATACCGGGAAAGACCACCCACAACCTGACCGTTGTGGACCGGGACTATACGAAACTCTACGAGAAGTTCATTACCCTGGGCGATCGTATCCGGACGTCCGGCCTCGGTGCACACGGCAACTCGTTCCAATGCGCCGACGCCTACGACGAGATGATCACCTCCAATCATTTCCCGGTGGAGCGGAGGAACGGGAGTACACTTCCTTCGTTGAAGGATGCAGAGGATGCAGCCAACGTTGTCCTGCACCTCTCGTCACTGACCAACGGCATACTCAACGTGCGTGCCTACGAGGACGCGGAGAGGCGGACCGGCCTCGATCTGGTGGACCTCGGAGCTGGCAGCAAAGACGTCCGCATCCGTTATGAGGACCTGCAGGCTCAACCCCGGCGGTACAACACATCACCTCTGTGGTCCGGTGTCATGACCGACGGGCGGGCCTACTCCGCCTTTACCTACAACGTTGAGAAACTGGTTCCTTGGCGGACACTGACGGGTCGCCAGCACTTCTATCTCGACCACGAGATGTATCTGGCTTACGGCGAGAACCTTCCAACCTACAAGCCCTCCCCAAAGCCAGAGGCCTACGGCGACCTAAAGACGACGTTGGAAAACGGCGACGCTCGAATCCTGAACTGTCTCACGCCCCATGGTAAATGGCACATCCACTCCACCTATATGGAGAACCACCGGATGTTGACGCTCTCCAGAGGCTGCGAGCCCGTCTGGATGAGCGAGGTGGACGCTGAGGAGTTGGGAATCAAGGACAACGACTGGGTGGAGGTCTTCAACGACCACGGCGTCTACGCTGCCCGGGCCGCCGTAAGCGCCCGAATCCCGAAAGGGGTGTGCATCGTCTACCACGTCCCTGAACGAACCGTGGGAATCCCGAAGTCACAGGTGCGGGGAGGAAAACGGGCGGGCGGGCACAACAGCTTCACCCGCATCCACCTCAAACCGAATTTCCTCGCCGGGGGTTATGGGCAGTTCTCTTACCACTTCAACTACTGGGGACCCATCGCCCCGAATCGCGACACCCATGTCGTGGTCAAGCGAATGGACAAGGTGGTGTTCTAAGGGCCGTGGACTTTTGCCAGAAGACGGAGACCTGAGATGGATGTTCGCTCACAGATTTCGATGGTGTTCCACCTCGATAAATGCATCGGTTGTCATACGTGCTCCATAGCCTGCAAGAACATCTGGACGGATCGGCGGGGCGCCGAGTACATGTGGTGGAATAACGTCGAGACCAAGCCTGGCACTGGGTACCCCGGGAAGTGGGAAAACCAGGAGATCTACAAGGGGGGCTGGGAGAAGAAGGGCGACCGCATCCAGCTGAAGGGGGCAGGCAAGCCGAAGAGTCTCACCAACATTTTCCACAATCCCCATATGCCGGTCATCGACGACTACTACGAACCGTTCACCTTCAAGTACCTGGACCTGATCGAGTCTCCTGCCAGCGACGACCAGCCTACCGCCCGCCCCATCTCCATGATCACCGGCGAGCCCATGGACATCCGGATGGGGCCGAACTGGGACGACGACCTGGGTGGCTCGCCTGATTACGCCCGCAACGACCCCAATCTGGAGAATCTCTCGGCGGCCGAACAGGAGGCCATGTTCCAGTTGGAGCGCATGGCCTTCTTCTATCTGCCCCGTATCTGTAACCATTGCCTCAATCCAGGCTGCGTGGCGTCTTGTCCCTCGGGGGCGATTTACAAGCGAGGAGAGGACGGGGTGGTCCTCATCAACCAGTCCGTATGCCGTGGGTGGCGAATGTGCGTGACTGCATGCCCCTACAAGAAGACCTATTACAACTGGAGTGAGGGCAAGTCCGAGAAGTGCATCCTGTGCTACCCCCGCATTGAGGCGGGTGAGGCGCCGGCCTGCATGCACTCATGCGTGGGGCGTATCCGGTATCTGGGCGTCCTCCTCTATGATGCCGGCCAAATCGAAAGCGCTGCAGCCGCCGATGACGGCGATGTGATGGGGCGGCAGATGGACATGATCCTCGATCC
>JBDHMC010000127.1:0-6563 GCA_039656355.1 Gemmatimonadota bacterium
AACTCCTCCATTACCGCCCGAGAAAGGAGGTTTACCTCCCGATGAGGGTCGTCGAAGACGATCCACCCGATTCCGTCGGTTCCCACTTCAAACGTAGGATTGGGTCTTGGGGGGTAGGTCATGGCCGGAAAAGAAGGCTGCCCCCGGGGTCGTGCAAGCGACCCCGGGGGCAGAGAACCATCTCGAGCACCGCCGCCGGTGGGACCAGGGTCCCCGTTCGGAGGCGCGGGTCTAGAGGATCGGTCGAATCTCCGCCGTTTCCCGAGTCAGTCGAACCGGGACCGGATCTCCCCGCACCACAGTAATGGGGATGTTCCAGTACAGCTCCGAGTAGGCCTCTTCATAAAAGGCATGGACCCACCAGTCGCCCGGCGGCACATCGATGAGCGCATACCCCAGGGCGTCCGTCGTATCCGTCACCATGTCCTGACCGGTCTCCTGGAGCTTCACGGCGAACACATCATAGGCCGGAGCATAGGCCTCATCTGCCCATTGCTCCAGGATGATGTTCATGGAGTCCCTCCGAAGGAGGTACCCTCCCTGGAGATCCGTGAACCTTCGGAAGGCCTGGTCTTTCACCCGTTCTGCACGGGCGACTCGGGCCTCCTCGTCCTGGAATTCCCTGTAAAGGGCGACGTACTGGGCTTCCGCCGTGTTCAGAGGCTCCATCTCTGCGGTGATCTCAATGAGTCTCGCCCGACCATTCCCCCAGGTGGCCTCAGCCGCATTCCACTCGGCCTGGGCAGCGGCGATCTCTTCCTTGGCGGCCAGAAGACCTGCGGGGATTTCCGGCTCCACGGTGGGAGCAGCACCCGTCAGCGAGTCAAAAACGGCATCCCGGTCAAATGGGATTATCTGGATCTCGGCATCGGCAATTGGTCGGCTCATCATCTCGCCTTCCGCATCTGGATCGGGAACATCGATCTCTGCGGTGACCATAATCTGGCCGGGGCCACAGGCGGCAGAAAAGAAGGGGCCAATTAGAATCAGAAACAGCCAACTACGCCTCATAAGACACTCCCGAGTTCACTGTGTTTGAGCGGCCGGAAGGTACATGTTCCCGCCTCCGCCATCAAGATCGGAGATTGGACAACACATTGTCCAGTCCCTCTCTCAGGGGAGCACGCTTCCGATAATGTAATTCATGGGGTTCACCGCGACCCCTCCAACGCGGATTTCGTAGTGCAGGTGAGGAGATGTTGAGATGCCCGTGCTTCCAACGTGGGCGATGACCTCTCCTCTAGTGACTTGCTGTCCCCGCTTCACCAATAGCTTGGAGGCATGGCCGTATCGTGTCACATAGCCGTAACCGTGGTCGATCTCCACCGTGTTTCCGAGACCGCTCATCCAACCTGAGTGGGTGACGGTGCCTTTTGCGGAAGCCAGAATGGGAGTGCCTTGGCGGGCAGAGATGTCTACTCCTTCGTGTGGTAGGGCACGGTGATGAATGGGGTGGATCCGGGAGATCGCGAATCGGCTGCTCAGGACGCCAGCCGTGGGAAAGATGGACGGCGTGGCTTCGAGAATGTCACGGTGGGCCGTGAGACTATCCGAAGCCTCCGAAAGGCTGGCTGACAAAAGCCGAGCGCGGCGCTCCAGAGCACTCAGGTCGTACTCTACGGTGAAGGCTGCCTTACTCAGAACGGAGTCAACGGGCCACAGGGAGCGGCCCTCGGGAGACGCCAGTCCTGGGCCCCCGATTCCCACTTCCAAGATCTCCTCGTCGGTGGCATCCAGGCCCGCCAGTAGCCGGACCCGACCATCCTGTTCACTCAGTTGAGCGACGGTTTCCTCGAAGCTGTCCACCCGGATCCGAAACTGTTGAAGTTCCTCCGTGAGGAGGGAGTTTTCCTGGGCCAGGAAGTTGGCTTTGACGTGAGCACCACCGTTGGCTATCAAGAGCCCGGTGAGGGCCAAAATGAGAACGGAGAAAACGCCGAATCCCCCTACGATCCACCGCAGGGTGCGGGGGGAAAGGGAAAACTGACGAATACCTTCCGAGTGCTCACCCAGAAGGAGAAGAGTCCACTTTTTATCGCTCATGCGCGGATGGCCCAAAGCTCCTTATACACGCCTGCCGACATCGGGGCTTTACCCCGTCCCCGGGCGGCGGTGACACAATTCCTAGTATGTATTTCAAAGCTAGGCGGGACTCGGGAACCCTGTCAACCAGTGTGGTGGTCAGGACGCACGAAGGTCTGGTCTGGGGAAAAGGGGGTCCCCTCGGGAGATGGTACGGCCCGCCAGGTCCAGCTCAAGGGCCACCTCGAGAGTGGGTACATCACCGACACCCAAGCGCCGGGCCAGTTCTCCCATCCTTTCTGGCATGAAGGGATGGAGGAGGGTGGCCACCACCAACAAGGTTCGGACCAGGGAAGCGAGGGTTGCGTCCAACTCGGGGCCGCCGGCTGGATCTTTGGCCAAGGTCCAAGGGGCCTGCCGTTCGATGAATCTATTGGCCAGGGAGACCAATTCCATCGCCTTCGCCATGCCCAGGTGGAGCAGCCCGGCGTCCATCACTTCTTTGTACTTTTCCACGCCGGTGGAGCACGCCTCATCCAAAGAACGAGGTTCGGCGGCCGGGATCACCCCACCTCGGTATTTCTCCAACATGGTCAGGGACCGATTCACCAGGTTCCCCAGGTCGTTGGCCAACTCGCTGGTGTAGCGTTCGTCGAAACGCTCCCGAGTGATGTTCCCGTCACCATTCCAAGGGACTTCCCGAAGGAGGTAGTAACGAAGAGCATCGGGCCCGTGCCGCTCGATAGCTTCCGGGAGCTCGAAGGTCACCCCTGCCGACTTGGACAGTTTCCGGCCCCCGTAGGTCACGAACCCATGAGCCCAGACGGTCTTGGGTAACTCCACTCCCGCGCTCATGAGAAACGCCGGCCAATAGATGCAGTGGAAGCGGGTGATGTCCTTTCCGATGACATGGACATCTGCAGGCCAATTCTCCCGATAGCTCTCATCGGGAAATCCCACCGCCGTCAAGTAATTGGTGAGCGCATCCAGCCAGACATAGACGATGTGGTCGGGATCGTTCGGCCAGGGCACTCCCCATGGAAGCCGGGAGCGGGATACGGAGATGTCGTCCAGGCCCCCCTCCAGGACCTTTCGGATCTCATTCCGTCGGACTTCGGGCTGAATGAACTCGGGATGCTCATCCAGATGCTTCAGTAAGGGATCGGTGTAGGCTGAGAGCCGGAAGAACCAGTTCTCTTCTTCCATCCATTGGATATCGAGGGAGGGATGCACCGGGCATCGGGCTTCCTGACTCTCCTCCTCAACCAGTTCGTCCTCCGTCTTGTACCCTTCACAACCAACGCAGTAGTACCCGGAATAGGTCCCCCGGAAGAGGTCCCCGGAGGCCTCGATGCGTTTGATCAGCTCTTGGACCCCTCTGTGGTGCCGGTCCTCCGTGGTCCTGATGAAATCGTCATGACTGATTCTCAGGACATCCCAAGCTTCCGTGAATTCCCGGGCAATGCCATCCACCCAGTCCTGCGGGCTCACATCAGCGGCATCGGCACTCTGTAGAACTTTCTGCCCATGCTCGTCCATTCCGATCACGAAATGGACCCGTTCCCCTTTACGCCTGTGGTATCGGGCGGTGACATCCGCACCGATCTTCTCAACGGCATGACCCAGGTGGGGAGACCCGTTGGCGTAGTCGATGGCGGTAGTTATGTAGAACCGCTTGGTCGGATCCACGTTAATTCTGCCTCTTGGATGTTTAGGTCTTTTTCTCACCGCCGGCGGTAGGGTGCGGACCGCCACCCCTGGCCACCTCACCCCGAAGCTCGGGAAGGTTTACGGACCGGCGTTCTCCATCTTGGTCCTTCAGCACCACCCGTTCCCGCCAGATGTCCACGGAAATCACTTTCTCAGTGCCCTTGCTTGTTCGGAGCGTTTTCCCCTCCCGGGGGAAGCGTCGGCGAGCTTCAACATACGTCTGGTGCTCGTACATCAGGCAGCACATGAGACGCCCGCAACACCCTGAGATCTGGGCCGGGTTGAGGGAGAGCCTCTGGTCCTTCGCGAGTTGGAGGCTCACGGACTTCAGCTCGGGGAGCCAGGTCGAACAACACAACTCCCGGCCACATCTTCCCACGCCCCCAAGAAGGGCCGCCTCGTCCCTCACACCGATTTGCTTGAGCTCGATGCGTGTCCGGAAGGTTCGGGCCAGGTCTCGAACCAGCTCTCTGAAATCCACCCTGCGTTCGGCGGTGAAGTAGATGATCAGCTTTTTTCGATCGAACTGCCATTCCGCCTCAGTGACCTTCATCTTCAGGGCGTGGCGGGTCACCAGGCCTCCCGCTTCGTCCCGTACCCGTTCCTCGTCTGTTCGAAGCCCAGGTAGGCGGTCGACCTCAGAGGGCTCTGCCAACCGAAGGACCCTTTTCTCCGGAGCTGGCGTCGCACACCCTCCCGATGACGCAGAGCACTTTCGTTCAGCGATGCTACCGAGGGCGGTGACCTCACCAAGATCCTCTCCCCGGTCGGCCTCCACTACGACGAAAGCGCCAGGGTGGATATCCAAGCCGCGGTTGGAGTAGTAGTCCCGCCGGGTGCCCTTGAACTGGATCTCAACGAAGCTTGCCATAACGCGGTTTCGGAGGCCGGGATTCCTTGAAGCCCGGCCTGGACCCTAGACCTTCCCCTCCCATTCACCGATGGCCTCGAATTTGGCCTGGCGGTCATGGATGAGGGCCTCCGGTTCGAGCCCCTTCAACTCTTCGTGGTGGTTCCACAGCACGTCTTTAACCTGGCGGGCCGTTGTATCCCAGTCGGAATGGGCTCCTCCTGGAGGCTCCGGGATGACCTCGTCTGCAATTCCTCGCTTCAAGAGGTCATGAGATGTGAGCTTCAGGGCCCGAGCCGCTTTCTCCCGTTCGTTGGCGGTTCGCCAGAGAATGGCTGCACACCCTTCGGGGGAGATGACCGAATATATGGAATGCTCCAACATGAGGATTCGGTTCGTTACCCCCAATGCCAGCGCTCCTCCTGATCCCCCCTCCCCGATTACAAGAGAGATGATGGGCACTCTGAGGCGGGACATCTCCCTGAGGTTCCGGGCGATAGCTTCCGCCTGTCCCCGCTCCTCGGCGCCAACGCCGGGATAAGCTCCAGGCGTATCGATGAAGGTGATGACGGGCCGGTGGAATTTCTCGGCCAGGTTCATCAAGCGAAGGGCCTTCCGGTACCCTTCTGGGTGGGGGGAGCCGAAGTTCCGCCAGAGGTTCTCCTTCATATCGCGGCCTTTTTGGTGGCCGACGACCATTATGGTGTCCCCGTTCAGTCGGGCCCACCCACCAACCACGGCTCCGTCATCCCGGTAGTTCCGATCTCCGTAGAGCTCGATCCAGTCCGTGAAGATTCTGGCCACATAGTCCAGCGTATACGGTCTTTTTGGATGCCGGGCCACCTGAACCTGTTCCAGAGGAGTAAGATTCTGGAAGATCTCCTCCTTCAGGACTTCCAGCTTTCGCCCCAGGACCCGGACTTCATCCTTGACTTCGATGCCCTTCTCCTCGGCGGTCCGCAGGAGCCCGTCAATTTGTTTCTGGAGTTCGACAATGTCTCGTTCAAACTCCAGGTGTAATGGAGTGGCCAAATCGCCCTCCTGATAGAAATTCTCTGGTGAATTGGTTCGGGTATTCTAATGGATGCCTGGGGGCCGGGAGAAGCTTTTAGTTCAGAGGTTGTGTCGGATCACCTCGAAAGGTTCCACTTCACCGTATCCCAAAAAGCGCCCCCAATACCGCGCCGCTGCTCTGGATAGACTCGGATCCAGATGGGGACGCCCCTGAACCTCCAACTGGAAATGAGAGAGAGCGGCCATCTTCTGATCAAGAAAATCCGAGATGTCCTCAAAGAGGGTGGGCCGAAACTCGAGCGTGGTGGTGGCGGCCTGGTAGCAAAGGAGGCTAGTGGACCCGGTGGCGGAGATGTCGGCCGCCGTATGTGCGTGTTGGCGACTGTCCCTGACGTCGTTAAGAGACGGGGCGAAGACAATTTTCGGCGACAGGTCGTGGACCGTATCCTTGATCCGCATCAAAACCGTGTCCAGGTCGGGCAATTCCGGCGCGTCGTCAGGAGGTAAGTGGAGTTTCGCGCCCATTAGCCTGCATGCCCTTCGAGTCGCAGCCGATCGTTCTTCGACCCAAGACGACTCGGGCCCAAGGGAGTTCACCAATATCTGAATCTGGTCTCCGCCAAGCGCATGTTTTAAAAGGGTCCCGCCACACCCGGCCTCCACATCGCCCGGATAAGCCCCGATGGCCAGAATCACTTTGGCTTCGGCGTCTGAGCTGCTCTTCAGCTCCAGTAATCCCCGGGCGATTCGGATGAGTTCTTCTGGGACAATTGGTTTCCCGAGAACGTCATTGGCGCCCCCCCTAAGGGCGCCCTCCCGGTATACCGATGCCGAATAGGCAGAGGTTGAGATGATGGGTGTATCGGGTTGGTGAACCTTACAGGCCAGGATGACTTCGATGCCATCTCGTCCTGGAAGATTAAAGTCGGTGACCACCAGGTCCCAGCGGTGACTCTCCACCAACTGG
>JBDHMC010000128.1:0-6528 GCA_039656355.1 Gemmatimonadota bacterium
AGGTACCATCTCCAGGTCACGAAGGATTTTCTCCCAGGTGTTTGCCCCTTCTTTCTCTCCCCCCGATCCGAAGTTTCCGGTCTCCGGTGGGAGCCATACGGCCTCCGGGTCCGGTACTCCTCGTTGGTGAAGAAGGGCACGGAGTTCCTTGAGTTGGCCCAAGAGGCGCTGGTGGACGCCCCTTCCCGACTCCCCCCTCATGGTCATGCGGACCAACTCCACCATCTCACGGGGATTCGCTCCGGAGAGTAAATCCTGCAGGGCCTCCGACTCCAATCTTTGAGAAGTGGGCTCGTCACTGATGGCCCACTCCGGCGGCATTCCCAGTTCCCCAGGAAAGCTGCCGGCGATCCGGAGGAAAAATGAATCCAAGGTTCCCACATTGGCTCGGTGGAGTTCCCGGACCAGCGAACGGAGAAGGACTGAGAATCTTTGACGGAGTCCTGGATTCCCCTCCGAAGACAAGCCTGGGAGGAGAATGTGCCTGGCGAGGGCCTGGGCCTGATCCTCATCTAGGGAGGCCGTCGCCAGGCGGAAAAGGACCCGGGCCAGGATCTCCCCGGCGGCCTTTCTTGTGAAAGTAGAGGCCAGGAGAGAGTCTGGGGGAGCTCCTCGAGCAAGCAGGCTTATCAACCTGCTGGATAGAGTGAAGGTCTTCCCAGTCCCCGCAGAGGCCAGCACTACCTCTCTCGGAAGGAGGATCTCTCCGGGGGCGGAAGGCTTGAAGGCGGTCATCCTTCCTCCCCCTCCGCCTGAAGAAGGATCCCGTGTCCAAGGAGGGCCGCCAAATCCCCCCGGGCCTTTCGCCCTGAGGCCAGCGGGTCGAAGGAAATTCCTCCGGAACTCCTCAACTCCCGAATCACACCACGGGCGGTCTCGTTTGCAGTGGCCAGGTCTTCCAGCGTCCACTCGGCGATGGCCGGTGATATGGGACCCGGATCCTTCGAGAGGGAGAGGTAGGCCAGGTCCACTTTCACCCCAGGTGCCGGGGGTTCCAGAGGAGTATCCCCGGCGATCTGGAGTCCTCCCACCAGGTGGCCGTAGAGCGGAAGTTGGAGGTCCTTCCACTCCCCATCCCTTTTGCGGGCCGAAGAAGGATGGGCCCCACCGTCACCCGTCTTATAGTCGAATACCATCCAATCGCCGGTCGTCCGGTGGCGGTCAATCCGGTCGATTCTCCCGGAAAGGAATACCGGGATTCCGTCTACGTCGAAGGGAAAACCTCCGGGGGGGGTCCGCGCCTCAGCGCAGAGGATCTCCCAACCCTTCTCCACCCACTCGGCCTGCCAGTCAGCGAAGGCCCTGAGACGGGTTCGCAGTTGTTCGATCTGAAGGGGGACCGTCGGGAGAGGACTCGGTCCGTACAATCTCGCTACAAGGCGGCTAAGGATCGTGTCCAGGCTTCCCCGGATCGCCTTCGGGTCTGGAGATCCTGCCTCGGGACCCCGGGCAAATCGTTCCAGAACCTCATGGGCGAGAGTCCCAAAACCCATGGGATCGAGTTCCTGCAGGTCATGCCGGGGGTCATTCAAACCACGGAGGCGCTGGAGGGCCCAAAGGTAGGGATCCTCCAGGAGAGCCCGGAAAGCTGTGACCGGGATTGGTTGGGGGATTTCCGTCAGAGGGAAAGAGAGTTCAGGTGGGAGTCGGAATAGGTTTCGGGCTCCTGGACCGAGCTTCGAACCGGGTCCAGGGCGCCGGTCCTTTGAGGCTGAATCGACCCCCGAGAGCCTCAGGACTCTCTCAGCCAGCTCTTCATCGGTGCCGGTCAACAGCAAGCGACTGGGGCGTAGGGGGTCGCCAGAGGCAGTCCGCCTTCCGGCGATGATCAGGCGGGCTTCGGTTGACTTCAGCAAGGCCGCCAGGCGGTATGTGTCCCGTGCGTACCGGGCTTGGTTGTCCTCCAACCCCAGGTGGCTCCTGAGAGCGTTGGGAAGGAAGAGATCTGCGTTGACAGCCTTCGGAAGAAAGGGATCGCTTACTCCAGTCAGAATGATAACGGGGGCGTCATCCAACTGGAGTTCCAGCCATCCGACCATCTCCACCGCACCCTCCTGTGATTCTGGAGGGATCCGGCCATCCCGGAGCTCTCCCAACAAAATCCGGAGGGCCTGGTGGGCCGAACAGTTCTCGTCCAGAAGAGGTGGGAGTCGCTGGAGCGCTTCAGCCGCGTCCCGTATCAGAACGGAAGCTTCCAGAAGTTGGCGACGGTGGTGGGGATCAGTTCCGGGGGGGAGGCCCCCGTAGACACTCGCCAGAAGGGAAAGTATGCGAAGCATCCATTCCGAAAGGGTTTCGGTTCCCTCCAGTCGCCCCAGGAAATCGGGCCCGTGAAGAGGGTCCTGGAGGTCGGCCAGGCCCCCACCTCGTGTTCTTTCCAGGAAGGGGCCCTGGGGCACAAGGTCCGGGAGATGCCGCTCAAAATAGGTGTCCGCCAGCTCAGGAGCGTCTTCCGGCCTCAGCGCTGCAGGGAGGTCCGGATGCCGGAGGAGGTTGGCGAGGGCACCGAACCGTCCTTCCCCGAGGTAGTCTGCGATTGCCTTGAGGAGTTGTACGGGTGAGGTGAGGGAGAGAGCTGTCCCCTCGGCATAGCGGCTTCCGTACCCGTTGGCCTCGAGCTGTTGGGTCAGGTAGGGCACCACCGATGGGTCCGGGACGCCGACCGAGATCTCGTCCAGGGAGTAGTCCTTCGCAAACCCCGCCAAGGATGCCAGGACCTCAAAGGCCTGGTCCCCCGGGCCGTCCCGAACCGCCAGGTCACTTTCCTGGATCGGGATTGACCATTCCTGCCAGAAGTCGGTCCGGATCGTACCTAGGGTGTCAAACTCCCCAGCCATGGCCTCAGGGGCGTGAACAAAGACCAGAATCCCTTCAGCCACCCGTTCGAGCATCCGTCTTGTTACCAGGGGGAGTTCAGCGATTCCCACTAGAATAGGTGTCTTGGGTGTGGATATCACCCCATCCCGCAGAGCCTCTCTTCGGGCCTCCTCACGGTCTATCCGCCCGACCTCCCGAAGTATCGAGTTCGTCTCTACCTGGAGTCGGCTCAGGGCCTCCCACCGGTCCTCATCGGAGAAAAGGAACCCTCGTCTGCATTCCAGGGCCACGGCCCGAAAAGACACACCCGCGCCCCCAACCGCCCGGTTGAGGGCATCCAAGACTCTGGCGAAGGCTACTTTTGCGGTGGAGTCGGCTTCCACTGCATAGGTGCCCAAAGCCCGGTGGATCACCTGTGGGGAGATGCGTTCCATGGCCCGGACCCAACTCCGCCGAACGGTGGCGCCGGAAGCCAAGGGGACAGGTGGTTGGTAAAGTTCCTCAGGCAGGGCCCCGACCGTCAGGATTCTGTGAGGAGGGATAAGGCGGAGGTTTTGTGTGGAAGCCTGGTCAACCAGGAGTTCCAGCAGCCTCCTCCCAGCTCGGGCGCCAGGTACCGCGAGAAGGGTGTTACCCAGGTCCAAAATGCCATCCAAGGAAAACCGGGCCGCAAGCGCCTCAGCCGCAGCTGGAAGGAAAGGATCGTCCCAGGAAAGAAACCGAACTTCAGGCAACGGAACCCCCTGGCTCCCGGAGGGTGCCATCTCTATCTTCGGGCCCCCGAAGTGGGTAATGACGGGGGGCTAGCCCAAAGACACGACTGATCGATCGGTTCATCCGACGTAGCAAAAGGAGTGTTCAAATGGCAGTACGAGTCGCGAGTGCCGAGTGGAAAGGAAACCTCCCCAAAGGTAGTGGGACCCTGGAGACTGAGACCGGCGCCGTCAAGGGAAGCTATAGCTTTGCCTCCCGTTTTGAGGAGGGGGCGGGAACCAACCCAGAAGAACTGATCGCGGCAGCCCACGCCGGATGTTTCTCCATGGCGTTTGCGAATGGGCTGGCAGCAGCCGGGTTCGAGCCCAACAGCATTCGCACCACAGCCAGAGTCTTTCTTGAGAAGGGGCCGGACGGGTTTGGAATCTCCCGCATCACCTTGGAGTGCGCTGGGAATGTGCCGGGCCTCGACGAAGCTGGCTTCCAGGAACACGCCCAAGCAGCAAAAGTTGGATGCCCCGTGTCTCGGGCCCTCGCTGCCACACCCATTGAACTGAAGGCCACGCTCGAAGGATAACAGGCCCCACTTGTCCTGAGTCGGACTCCCTTCGATACTCCGGATATGCTCTACCAGCTCGTCGGTATCGTAGGGATCTCCCTGGGGGTCTCCTTCCTCTGTTCCATCCTGGAGGCCGTCCTTCTTTCGGTGACCCACGGATATGTGCACGTGCTGCGGGATCGGGGTTCGAAGGCTGGACGTTACCTCTTCAATATGCAGAAGCAGGTGGATGAGCCCATAGCGGCGATCCTGACCCTCAACACCATCGCCAACACCTTCGGTGCTGCACTGGGCGCGGCGTTGGCGTTCAGAATATGGGGAGAGGCCTCGGTGGCCATTTTTTCGGCGGCCCTGACCCTTGCCATCCTCCTTTTCTCAGAGATTCTTCCGAAAACCCTGGGCGCGACGCTCTGGCCCAGGCTCGCACCACCAGCGGCCTACGTCCTCCGAGGCCTGATCATCATCACCAAACCCATCATCATTCCCCTGACCCTCTATGCTCGCCTGATCACTCCCGGCCAGGGACGTCCCAATACGATCAGTAGGTCAGAACTCCGGGTTTTGGCTCGTATCGGCCGAAAAGAAGGGGCCCTGGATGAGGACGAATGGCGGGTGGTGAGCAGCATGATGACGCTTGACGAGGTCCCGGTGGTGGAGGTCATGACCCCCCGAACCGACATCGTGGCCGTCGCCGTAGGTGCGGGCGTGGAAGTGGCGAAGGAGATCATGCTGGAGGAGGGTCATCTTCGGCTCCCGGTGTACGAGGAGAGCCTCGACAAGATCGTGGGGGTCTTACTGGCCCGGGACCTTTGGAAGGCTGATCGGGACGGGGTGAAAGAGCTCACACCCATCGTTCGCCCGGTTCGGTTTTCCCCAGCCACGAAGGCGGTGGATGATCTCATTGCCGAGATGCGAAAAGACCGGGTGAAGATGGTGATCGTGGTGGACGAGTTTGGAGGGACCGCCGGGTTGGTGACCCTTGAAGACCTCCTGGAGGAGATCGTCGGGGAGATTCAGGACGAACACGAGGAAGATGAGCCCGTGGGCTTCACGCCTCTGGACTCTGGTGCCACTCGGGTCCTGGGAGGCGTGCCCCTTCGCGAGGCCAGCGAAACTCTGGGGTTCGATCTCCCAGAAGATGACTATGATACGGTTGCCGGCTTCGTCTTTGGCCGCCTGAACCGGATTCCACGGGTCGGAGACCAGGTCGATGTCGAAAACGGCTTCTTCCAGGTTCTCCGCATGACTGGGCGCCGAATCGACTTCCTCCTCTTCACTCCGAAGCCGGAGGATTAGCCTTCCTTCTCCATGTAAACGTCGTACTCCGGGGCCGTCATGTAGAAGACCGTTTCGATATTCAGAGAGTAATCCCCAAAACTCTTGAAGTGGCATCTGTCGAACCGAGTTTGGTTCTGGGTCTCCACCACCTTTTTCACCATCTCCGGAATGACCTCCAACTTTTCGGGGGGCGTGTCGTAGGTTACGCCCAGGGAAAAGACTGCCCGACGTTCCTTCATGCGCTTGTAGTTTCGGATTCTGCTGCTCAGTAGGTCCGAGTTCGAAAACACGAGTTGCTCACCTGAGACCGAGCGAATGTGGGTGGACTTCATGCCAACGTGCTCCACAGTACCAGAAAACTCACCCACGACGATGTAATCCCCGATCACGAAAGGCTTGTCCAGGATGATGGACAGAGAGCTGAGGAGGTCCCCAAGGACATTCTGAACCGCTAGGGCGACCGCGATCCCACCGACGCTTACACCCGCCAAGAGGACAGTGATCTGGAGGCCGAGATTCTGGAGGATCAACAGCAGGAAGATGGCCCAGACTCCGGCCTTGGCCACAAAGCCGATGGCTCCGAGTGCCGTGGCCATGCCGGGGTCCTCCTCTTTTTGGCGCCGGCGCTGCCGCCCCAGGAGGTAGTTCACCACACCCGTGGCCCAGAGGGCTCCCTGGGCAAGAAGTCCAACTCCCAGCACGCGCCGCAGCCAGATGTCGGCGCTGGGAGCCAGCGTAAGGGAGAGGGATCCCAACCAGATGGCGAAGAGGATGATGAAGAGCCCCTTGGTCTTTCGGAGGAGCTCGATGACGAGATCGTCCAAGTCTGTTCTGGTTCGCTTCGTGAGGTTCTCTAGGCGGCGAATGACCGTGGAGGCCAGGAGCCGCAGAAAGAAGATGACAACGAAAACGATCCCGATACCCAGCATCCAACTGCTGAGATTATTATCGAGGAAGGTCTGGTTCATGAGGGTGTTTTGACCCATTGCCCCGGTTCTCCGAACGTGGCGGAAGAGGTGCCCTTCCACCAAGGTACGAATGGGGTTTCCCGTGGCCAACGGAATCCACGAAGCCTTGACGCTTTTCGGGATTTCCTCTATCATCGCGCGTGCCCCAAACAACCAATGATCCCGGAGGACCCTTTTGAGGGTCTTGAAGAA
>JBDHMC010000129.1:0-6488 GCA_039656355.1 Gemmatimonadota bacterium
AGAGGAGAGGCCCGTACTCGATCCTCTGGAGACCCGCGTCAGACTCGGATCCGGCAGTTCCAGGAGGGGGTGCCAACGTGTCTCCCGGCGGGCCTTCCAGTCTGAGGCTCATCCCGCCCCAGGATACGTTGTCGCAGCCAATAGCGGTGGTTACAATCCCAACGATTAGAAGCCAGTGGGGTATTCTTCCGATCATCACTGCCTTTCAATTGATATGGTGAACCGGGAGTAGCTACCTCACCCGGCCACCTGTTGCATACCGGTTTGGAGTTCTCCTCCAGAGAAGAATCCAAAGCTAGGGTTCGGTCGGGGTGGAGGCAAAACGTTGGAGAAGAATGGTCGGCCAAGAGAAGTTCCGGAGAGTGATGGGGTATTTTGCTACGGGCGTAACCGTGGTTGCCTCTCGGAAAGCCGACGGTGTGCCGGTAGGACTGACGGTAAACGCATTTACGTCGGTCTCCCTCGAGCCACCTCTCATCCTTGTTTGCCTCCACAAGGACGCTGATGCCCACGATCACCTTCTCGAGGCTGGTCACTTCGGTGTGAGTTTCCTAACCGCCGACCATGGGGAACTGGCCCTCAAGTTCTCCATGGCCGACCCCGATGATCGGTTTCCGGAGGTGGAAGTCGTGGATGGGCCTCTGGGGAGCCCGCTGATCCTCGGGGCTTTGGGATGGATGGAGTGCAGCGTCCGTCAGGTCCACTCTGGGGGAGACCATTCCATCATCGTAGCTGAAGTCGTGGATTGTGAGGCCGGCGATGGCGATCCCCTCCTTTTCTTCAGGGGATCGTTGATGGACTGTAACCCGTGACGGTGAGAAGACGTGGGGTGGCCTTGCTCCCTCCATTGTTGGCAGGGTTTGTGGCCGCTGTTGCGGTGGGAACTTCGGCAGGGTTGCTCCTCTACGCCGATGACGGACTCCTCCCGGCTTTGACCACTATCCTGACCATCGAGGTGGGGGCTCTGGGTCTGGGCCTTGGGAGCGGCTCTCTTTCGCGGGGCGGGGCCGTTGTGGAGCAGATCCGTGGCCGATGGCTTTTCTGCCTGATCACTTTTGCCCTTGCGGCGGTTCTGTCCGCCGGGCTCAGCTTCATGGGGGATCTTCCCGGGACTTGGCTCGGACAGGGGGTGGGTTTGGGTTTCCTGGGCGGTCTTCCTCTCTTCTCCGTTGGGTCCTTACTTGGGACCATGAGTCGCCCCGATGAATTCGGAAGGTCCTCTTTACCTCTCGTCGGCGCCCCTTCCGTCCTTGGTGCGGCCGTCGGTTTCCTTTTGGCCGGGAGCGTTCTCCTTCCCAACGCTGCGCCATACACTCTCTATCTCTCTTGCCTGGTGATCCTCTCCGGCGGAGCCCTTCTGCAGGGTAGGGTCCTGGATGGGCGCCCGTCAGTGGAGGTCCTGGAGACCGTGTCGGGCTCCACCGGGGAACTCCGTGTGGAGGGAAGGGCCACGGTTAACCCCCGCCGGGAAACTATGATCCTCCTGGAAGGGGGGCGGGTGAGAGGGGCCGAGGATCTTGAGGGGAACCCGGGTCGAGAATGGGAGGCCGCTGTTCTGGAGGGCTTGAGCCAGGAAGACCGGCGTCCCGAATCAATTCTGTACCTGGGCGGGGGCAGTGGAACCTTGGTTCGCCTTCTTTCCCACCGGTTTCCCCAAACTCGGATCCAGGTCGTAGAAAGGAGCTCGGAGCTGGTCGCGTTGGCTCGCTCTCGATTCGCAAAGTGGGATGGGTGGGAGGACGTTGGCCTACAGGTCGGAGAACTACTGGCCCTTTCCCCGGGAGTCGAGACATCATTTTCCGTGATTGTCATCGACTGCGGCGCCCTCCCGGCCATCGGAGGAGCACCGTTCCTAGGGGATTCGGATTGGCGTTTCCTGGTCGACCATCTTGAAGCCGGAGGTGTGGCGTTGATGGGGGGGCTTCGGGTGCAAGAGGGTGACGCGGCCCCGCCGTCATGGGAGGTCGTAGGAAACGGTCGCCGTTGGTTCGAGGAAGTATCCCTGTACAAGGCGGACTCGGTTCCGGCCGGGGGGAAGCCTTCTCAGGAGGGGTGGGCCGGGGCCGAGGTCCTTCTTCTCTTGTCAACCGTGGGTGCGGCGCCCTGGCCTCTCTCCCTTTCTTCCTTCCAGTTCCTCACCGCCGAGCAGGACTGAGTCCATGCTTCTGGTCCACTTCTCCGACCTTCATCTGGGCCACCGAGCCTACGAGCGGGCGGAGCGGGGGAAGAATGTCCGGGAGCGAGACGTAGCGTTGGCATTCCAACGAGCGGTCCAGGAAGTCATCCGACTGAAGCCGGATCTGATCCTTCTGGTGGGGGATATTTTCGATCGACCGGATCCGCCCCCGGGAGCTCTGGTGGCCCTGGCACAGGGTTTGGAGGCCCTCCGCAGCGCCATGCCATCGACTCATATCTTTATGGTGGCAGGAGCCAGGGATACCCCGCGTCCGATGACGGATCCGGGTGCGCTGGCGGCCCTGGATCCGTTTCCCAACGTAGAAGCTGTGACCGGGAGAGCCCGATCGGTCTTCCTGAAGGATCTGGAGACCCACCTCTACCTGGTTCCCCACGGGGCCGTCGTTCGTCGGCCCTACCCAGAACTTCGGACTCACCCGGAGGCCCGATGGAACCTCCTGTTGGCCTATGCTGGAGTGGGAACCGGGGCCGGCCCTGGCCTTCCTTTGGACCCTGCCCCTTGGGACTACGTGGCCCTCGGCTACCTCCACCAGCAACAGCAGGTGGCACCCAGGATTTACTATCCGGGCTCCCTGGAACGGGTCGGTCCGGAACCTTGGCGGGAGGCAGCGCAGGAGAAGGGTTTTCTGTCCTTTGATCTCGAAGCGGGCACGTCCCGATTTCATCCGATCCCCGGCCGGGCCGTCGTGGCCCTGGCGCCCATCCGGATTCCCACGGGAGAGTCCTCGAAGCTTGCCGGGAAGGTAAGGGAGGTCCTGGGGGAGGTCCCAGGTGGGATCGATGGAAAGATCGTGCGTCTCCGAATTGAAGGTCTCACCCCGGAGGAGGTGAGGCGTGAGGACCAGGGGCTTTTCGCCAAGTTGAGGGATCAGGCTCTCCATCTGGCCATTGAGGTAGATGATTTTCAGAACCTGGCCGGAAACATCCCCTTGCCGTTGGTGGCGAGGGATCGAGGCTTCGCTCTCAGGGCGCTCAAGGAGAGAATCAAGGAAGAGGAGGTCCGGGGGGAGGAGATTGGGTCCCTTCTGAGGGAGTTCACCGGGGATGCCTTGGCTCCAGTGGAGGCTCGGGGGCTGGAGGAGGAGCTTCTCATCCGGGAGTTTCACGGATCAGGACTCCCCTTCCTTGGTGAAGTCAGCATGGAAACTCAGGAGGGGCTCCTGGGGTGGATGGGGGGTGACGGCCGGACCCTCCGAGCCTTCGCCAGTACCCTCCTTTGGGGCATGGGTATTCATGCCGAGCTCCCGGGATTCGTCGAGGCGGACGAAGAGGAAGAGAAACCCGCTCTCGCTCTCCGTCTTGGGATTCGAGAAGGGAGCTTCTGGAGGAGGAGGGGTGCGGCGGCAGCCAGCGCCCCGGTGGAGGGAGCCGAGGGCTCCATCACCGAATGGGCCCTCCCGGTTGAAGGCGTCGCCCTCGCTTGGTGCGGAGAAGGGGGAGACTCACCCGAGGATGTTCTGGGTGGTGGGGAGGCGTTGCTGGCTGCAGCCCGGGGTGTGGAGGAGCTCGAAGGACTCCTTGCGGCCCTTGCTGAACGGTATCCAGGGTTGAGGAGAGATCGGGATCTAGGAGAGCTCTCGGGCCGAGACTACGAGCGGTTGATGCTCGAGTCGGAGCTGGCGGATCTGAAGAGCCAGCTGAGGGCCCTTCAGGACGTTCCGGACAAATTGGCGGAGCTGGAGGCTGAGCTTCTGGATCTTCGGGGGAGCGTGACCGAAATCGGTGGGGACATCGGGGCCGGGACCATGGAATGGCATCGGGAGCGGCAAGATGCGGAGACTCACCTCGTGGCTTACAGGGACCGTAGTAGAGAGCTCAGGGCCCGTATTCGAAAGCTCGAAGCTCTAGGTCCCGACAGTCCCTGCCCTACCTGCGGCCGTCTTCTCGCCGAGCACTCTCAGGAGGTTCTGGAGGAGATCAGGGAGGAGTGGGAAGAATTGGTTCAGGATGGCCAGTGGTGGCGTCGCCGATGGGACCAGCTGGAAGAGAAGCCCCAAGATCTCATTGATTTGGAAGCCCAGTCCCTCCGTATGAACTCTCGGATCGAGGATTGCACGGAACGCCTGGAGAGCGCCCGATCCTCCTTGAGGGAGCTAGACGAGTTGAGGGTGCGGAGGAGTGAGTTGAACGATCGGCTCGATCTTCTGCTGAAAGAGGGCAAAGAAACCGGGGCCTCGGTGGAGGATCTGGAAGCCTTCAAGGATGGGCCCGGGGAGATTCCTGAGACACCGCCTGGAGTTCGAAACCTCCACGACCTGGCTTCTGGCCTCCAGGAGGAGATCATACAGGAATGCCGGACCCGCCTCCTGAACCGGGGCGGGCGTAGGTTGAACCGACTCACCGGAGGGCGGATTCTGGGACTGGATTTGGGCGAAGAGGGAAGAGAGGTTCAACTGGTTGACGGGGGGGGATCCGCCGGGGTGGAGGCCGATGAAGATCGGGCGGCCGCTGTGGTGGCTCTCCGAATGGCGTTGGTGGAACTCCTAGCTGAGGACTGGAACCCCATCGGTTCTTTCGTTTTGGGAGACCCATTTGATCGGATGGGCGCCGAGGACCAACTCCGAGCCCTGAGTCTCCTGAGAAGGATCCTATCCCGGATCCCTCAGGTGCTCCTTTTGACCAGGGGATCTGTGGTGGAAAGGGCACCCGAGTTTTTCGACGGCCTGTTCGACTTCCGAGAGCATCCCGAGAAGGGAAGGACGTACCTAAAGACCATCCCCGCCGGCGTCGGACTCCTCCGAATCCCGTAGGAACCTTTTGGCGTGGGGGCTCCCTAACTAATCGTCCTCAGGGTGGCCCACGCCTCAGCCCGGTTCAGGTGATGTTCCGCTTCCTCCATTGCGTTTTCCATGAGCGCCCATTGGTAAAGGGCATAATGGACCCAGGAGTAGTAGCTGGGGATTCCGAGCACAGCGCGCCACGGCCACCGGGGCCATTCGTCCGGGAGTCCATTTCGATGCATGAAGACCTCAGAGGCCAGCGTTTGGGTGCGCTGGGCGTCGAGGTAGATTCCCGTCACGCTGGTGAAGGCCGACGCGGGTAGCGCCACTACGCCCTCCATTGCCTCCACATCGGGGATCCCTTCATGAAGTCGAAAGGCCAAACCCTGCCGGATTAGGAAGGGTGTCAGACCCAACGCGCCAGCCGCGTTCCCACTGGATGCAAAGTAGACGGGGCGGTCACCAATCGCCGAACTGATAATGGCCAAGGCAAACTGGTGCCAGGGTTCTATGTACCTTCCCCCCGTCAACTGAGCCGAGATCCCTTGACCCAAGTCCACGACCCGATCCTCTCTCAAAGGCACCAGGGTCTGGGCCACCTGCTCGATGGTAGCGTCATCCAGGGCAAATATGGAGCGGGTGGGAGGCCGAACGGGGCCATCCATCAAGAGGGGGACCTTCCCGGCACCCCGAACAGCATCTGCTCCCGCAGGACCCACGTACTCGGCGCCCGGGGATCCTTCCGAAGTGTAGGGTCTCTGACAGATGATTCGGGTCGGATCGGCTGTCAGATCCACATCGTCGGAGCAGGGGGAGGTGAGTCCCCTGAGCTGATAAACATACCAGTCGATATTCAGATAGGAGGTGACGATTACGGTCACATCCTGCCGGATTCCCTCCACCTCCTGGAGGTACCAGAGAGGAAAAGTATCATTGTCACCGTTGGTAAAGAGAACGCCGTAGGGCTCTGCGCTCATGAGTAGGTTGTATGCCCAGTCCCGGGCGGAGTAGTCCCCTGCCCGGCTGGCCCAGGGCCAGTTCAGAACCAACGGAATCGCGGCGATGAGCAAAATTGGAGCGGCTTTTCGATACCCTTTCACCAACCCCCCTGCCAGGGTCCGCCAGAGGACTGCGATCCCTATCCCAGCCCAAAGGCCCCAGACCGAAAAGCTGACGATGAAGAAGTAGTCCCTCTCTCTGACCTCGTGGGCGGAGAGGTCATCCAGGGGGTCCGGTATGGAGTATCCGTATTTGAAATTCAGGTAGAAGACCAGCGCGATGGAAAGGGTTCCGAAGAGGCTGAGGAGATACCACCAGCTCACACGGTCCCTGCGGAAGTGCTCCAGGGCCCCATAGATTCCCAGCCCCGTGAAGAGGAGGGTGAAGGGAAGCCTGGCGGCTGCGAACACCACGGATGTTCCCTGGAGGACCCGGGACCACTGCCAGTCGAAGTACTGGAGGTAATTGGCGAACTGGAGATGCAGCGGTGCGAGCCTGGTCGAGATCGGTGGCTTGACGTACTGCTTCCGGCTCAAGGCGTCTGAGAGGTTCTCACACCCTCCTTGCCCCCAG
>JBDHMC010000130.1:0-6414 GCA_039656355.1 Gemmatimonadota bacterium
TCCAAGTACTCAGCGGCAATCCAGCGCTCCCTGACTCTGATTCGGGTCAGCGCCGGACGGCCCCCCTCTACCACAGCCATTCGTTTCCGTTCTCGGGGATCCCTCCCCACCGGGGCGTCCACCGTCAGAGGCGACTCAGGGAGGTGGCCCCATGCCACAGCGCGATAGACGCGTCGAACCTCTCGCCTTCGGATAGCATTGGAAAGGGCGACGTGGGCCTCATCCCCCTTTGCCACCACCATGAGTCCGGAGGTATCCATGTCCAGGCGGTGGACGATCCCGGGGCGAAGTTTTCCGCCGATCCCAGAAAGGTCTTGGACGTGGTGTAGGAGTGCGTTTACTAGGGTGCCATTCGGATGGCCCGGAGCTGGGTGCACGACCATCCCGGCCTTTTTATTCACCACCAGGAGCTCTTCGTCCTCGAAAACTACGTCCAAGGGGATATCCTGAGCCTCCGCGTCCAGAGGTTCCGGGGGCGGAACCTCAACCAGGACCACCTGCCCCGCTGAAACCGGCTCAGATTTCTTGGCTCCCCGGTCCCCGACCTGCACGAGACCCTTCTCGATCAGGCCAACGCACCGAGAACGAGAAGATCCGAGGCGCCTGGCCAAAAAACGATCCAACCGCTCCTCTACGCCCTCTTCTACGATCAACCGGAAACGCTCGGTGCCCTGTGACGTCGTGGCAGTTCTCCTTTAAATCCAGGGCTCCTGCTGGAAGCCTGGTTCTCCGCGCCGGCTCATCCCTCCAGGCGGGAGATGGCGATACTGGTCGGATGGCCATCCAGCTCTACTTCCTTGGTGGCCTCGAACCCCCCACCCTGCCCCACCTCACCCATCTGGAAATCACGGGCCAGGGTCTCTCCGATGATGAAATCTCGGAAAGTCTCTGCCGCAGCCCTCACAAACTCCCCACCGAACACACCCAGGGTAATCCGGTCCGTGATCTCGAGGCCTGACTCCTTCCGAAGCCGTTGAATCCGATTGACCAACTCCCGAGCCAAACCTTCCTGACGGAGGCTCTGGTCCAGAGTCGGGTCCAGGGCCGCAGTGAACCTGCCATCACTCTGGACCACCAGGCCTTCCCTTGCCTCTTCAACCACCTCCACCTCCCCTTCCTCCAGAGCGAAAAGCTCTCCCCCAACCTCCACCTCCACTTTTTCCCCACTCCGGTAAGCGGAAAGAGCCTCGGCCGACAAGTACCGGATTGCCGTCGCAGCCTCCTCGGACCGCTGCTGGAAGCGGGGGCCCAGGAGTCGGTAGTTGGGCCTTGCAGCAAGCCCCACAAGGCCTTCTGCCGAGCTCAAAAAGGCCACTTCCTTCACGTTCAGCTCATCCTTCAAGAGAGCCAAAAGCTCTCCATCCAGAGTGACCCCTCCTGGTGTCACCGCATACATTTTTCCCAACGGCTGCCGCACCCGGATCTGGACCTCTTCCCTGGCAGCCCGCCCTAAGGACACCAGGTCCCGGACTGCGTCCATACCTTCCTCCAGATCCTTGCTAACCCAGCTGGGCGTGGAGGCAGGGAAGGTCGCAAGATGGGCACTCTCGGTAGTGAGGGCTCTGTGGATCCAGTCTGCCACAAAGGGGGTCACCGGAGCCACACACCGCGCCAGATCGACCAGGACCTCCCAAAGAGTCCTGAAAGCAGCCCTGGAATCGACGGACTCTCCACTCCCCCAGAACCGGGATCTGGAGCGTCGCACATACCAATTCGACAAGTCTTCGTTCAGAAACTCTACCACCGCCCGGTATGCCCTGGTTACCTGATACCTCCCAAGTTCCTCCTCGACCTCCGACAACAACGAAGAGAAGCGGGAGAGAATCCACCGATCGATGAGAGGGCGGGACTCAGGCTCCGGATCGTCATCAGAGGGGGTCCACCCCTCTGCAGAGGCATAGATGGCGAAGAACCGATAGGTGTTGAAAAACGTATCGAAGAACTTCCGGGAAGACTCCCGAACTCCTTCCGGATCATATTTCTTCGAGGCCCCAGGCTGGCTGACCGTCACCAGGTACCAACGAACAGCATCCGCGCCATGCTCGTTCACCGCGTCCCAGGGGTCCACCATATTCCCCCGAGACTTGGACATCTTCAGCCCTTCCTCGTCCAGGATATGGCCGTTCACCATAGCGTTCCGAAACGGCTTCCCCCTCCCCAACATGGTCGAGATTGCCAAGAGGGAGTAAAACCAACCCCGGGTCTGGTCTATCGCCTCACAGATAAAATCCGCCGGGAAGTGCTTCTCGAATTCCCCGGTGTTTTCGAAGGGATAGTGCCATTGGGCGAAGGGCATGGCTCCAGAGTCGAACCATACATCCACGACCCCGGGCGTGCGGCGCATGGTCCCCTCACAGGAGGGACACGGGATGGTGATCTCGTCGATGAAAGGACGATGGGGATCAAACCCCTCGGGCAACCCTCCGGCCCTTTCGCCCAACTCTTCCAAGCTTCCCACCCAGACCGTGTGCTCCGCATTCTCCTCACAAACCCAGGCCGGGAGCGGCGTGCCCCAGTAACGATCCCGGGACAACGCCCAGTCCACGTTGTTTTCGAGCCACTCGCCAAAGCGCTTTTCTCCGACTTCCGGAGGGAGCCACTGGATTTCCCGGTTTTCCTTCAGCATCTCCTCCTTCACGGAGGTGGTCGCCGCGAACCAAGAATCACGGGCCATGTAGATGAGTGGAGAGTCACACCGCCAACAGTGGGGGTAGGAGTGCACCGTGGTGTCACTGGAATGGAGATTCCCTCGCTTCCGGAGTTCTTCGATCAGAATCGAATCCGCGTCTTTCACGAACATCCCGCCCACCACGGGGATTTCCTTCAAGAATCGACCGGCATCATCCACCGGCCGGAGCATTGACAGGCCGTGGCGTTGCCCTGCGGCGTAATCGTCTGACCCGAAGGCCGGGGCCATGTGAACGATCCCAGTGCCCTCTTCAGCGCTGACGAAATCCTCCAGAACCACCGACCAGCTATTCCCTGGGTCCTCCGGGCCCGGTACAAGATCCAACGGCCTCAGATAGCGTTGACCTTCCAACTCCTCTGCCGAATACCGACGCAGAATCTCGGTTCCCTCCCCGAGCACTTCTTCGATCTGGGCCTCGGCCAGAATAACCCGCCGATCCCCTACCGCGGCCTCCGCATAAAGGAGATGCGGATGGATAGCCAAGCCCACATTGGACGGAACGGTCCAAGGGGTTGTCGTCCAGACCAGGAAAGCTCTCCCGTCTGAATCTGGCTCTCCCCCATCTCCCAACAGGGGACAGAGGAAGAAAAGGGAGGCGTCTTCTATGTCCTTGTATCCCTGGGCCACCTCGTGGGATGAGAGAGCGGTTCCGCAGCGAGGGCAATAGGGCACACTCTTGTACCCCCGGTACAGGAGGCCCCGGTCAGCGAGCTCTTTTAGAATCCACCACACCGACTCGATATACTCGGTGTGGTACGTCACATAAGGCCGTGAGTAGTCGAGCCAATAGCCGATGCGTTCAGAGAGTCTCTCCCAATCCTCCAGGTAGGTAAAAACGGACTCCCGACAGACATCATTGAAGCGTTCAATCCCCAGCTTCTCGATCTCGGGTTTTCCGCTGATCCCCAGCTTTCGTTCGGCTTCGATCTCAACAGGAAGGCCGTGTGTGTCCCAGCCCGCTATGCGGGTCACACTCCGACCCTTCATGGTTTGGTGTCGGCACACCAGGTCCTTCAGGGTCCTACTTATGATGTGATGGAGCCCTGGCTTTCCGTTTGCCGTGGGAGGGCCCTCAAAAAAAACGAAGGGCGCCCCCTGGGCCGTGGCCTCGAGGGTTTTTCGGAAGAGGTCTTCCTTCTGCCAAATCTCGAGAAGTTCCTCCTCCAACAGGAGCAAACTCCCAGGCAACTCCGGATAGCGCATAAACGACGGTGGTTTCAGGGTTGAAAAAGGCGAGCCACTACCCCACCAACCAAGGTGGTGAGACTCGGTTCGGCCCGCTTGGCCGTTTCAATGATGGTGGCCACATCGGCAGGCTCCAGCGCCTCTGGCAAGCATGCATCCGTGATGATCGTGAGGCCCATTACTCGCATGCCCATGTGCCGAGCCACGATGACCTCAGGGACCGTGGACATTCCCACGACATCGGCGCCCATACCCCGAAGCATTCTGTATTCGGCACGTGTCTCGAGGTTTGGACCCTGGACGGCCACATAAACTCCGCTGTGAAGGGGAATCCCCGCCTCCGACGCAACTTCCAAGGCGAGTTTCTGGAGCCTCCCGTCATACGGCTCGGACATGTCCGGAAATCTTGGGCCCATCTCGTCCAGGTTGGGGCCCACCAGCGGGTTGTCGCCGAGTAGGTTGATATGATCGTCCAAAAGCACCAACTCCCCAGGTTTCCAAAGGGGATTCATTCCCCCGGAGGCGCCTGATACAATCAACACCTGGGCCCCTAGAAGCTTCATCACTCGCACCGGGAAGGTCACTTCCCCGAGGGTGTAGCCTTCATAGAAGTGAAACCTACCCTGCATGGCCACCACCGGGGTACCGGCCAGGGTGCCAAGTAGGAGGCGCCCTTCATGGCTCTCGGTAGTGGAAAGGGGGAAGTGGGGAATCTCGGCGTAAGGGATGGA
This sequence comes from Gemmatimonadota bacterium, assembly GCA_039656355.1. Classification (GTDB taxonomy): domain Bacteria; phylum Gemmatimonadota; class Gemmatimonadetes; order Longimicrobiales; family Gaopeijiaceae; genus JABDNZ01. Next base: position 4,606 of record JBDHMC010000130.1, read on the forward strand.
AACCTCGATCTGAATGTCCCGCGCCAACCCTCCGAGCCCCGTACCCAAGACGATCCCGACCATGGGCTCCACCCCACATCGGGCGCGCACGGCATCTCGGGCCTCCCGAAGACAGAACATCAGGTCCTCTTGAGGGGCCTTCAGTACACCCATCCCCTAGCCTTCGCCCCCACGCTCTTCCTCCTCCTTCTTGAGGAGGGAGAAAAGCCATTTGGGCTCCTGCCTTGAACTTGAAGAAGAGCGTTCCTCTTCAGGGGAAGGCGACGATTCCGTCTCTATGCCTGCGGTCGATTGCCACCGCCCATCGGGTTCGGTTTCGGGTGCGGGTGCGGGTGCGGGCTCGATCTCGGGTTCGAGTTCGGGTTCGCCCTTCAGCTCTCCCTCGAAGTCCGTCGCTGACTCGATCTCGGGCTGCAGCTGGGGCTCTTCCTCCAGAATCGCGCTCAAGCCCGCCGGCACCGCACCCTCCAACACCTGGGTTTCGAATCCGTCGGGGATCCCGGCGGCAGGTTCGTCCCCGAACTCGTCCTCGGTCTCGGCCTCGCCCTCGGGTCCTTCCTCAGCGACAGGCTCATCCTCAGCGGCCTCAACGCCCTCAGGCTCCGGTTGAGTGTCATCCGTCGCAGCCCAAGCCTCCTGTAGGTCTGCCTGGGGTTCATCCGCCGCAGCCCACACCCTTTCCAGGGCCTCAACGACCTCTTCCTCGACCGACTCCTCCGCGACCGCTTCTTCCTCAACCACTTCGGCCTCCCCCGCCTCGGCCTCCTCAGCTTCGGCCTCCCCCGCCTCGGCCTCTAACTCTCCACCCGGTGCCCAGCCCCGGAGTTCCAGGTCCAACGTGACGTCCTCAAGGGGTCGCCGAGCCTCTTCCACTTCCACGGCGTCCAACTCCCTACCAAGAAGTCCCCGGAAGGACTTGAGGAACTTGAGGCGGCTCCGCTCCAGTTCCTCAAGGGCCCTCTGGCGCTCCCGGATCAGGCCTTCCGCCTCCCCCAGACGCCGCCCTATCTCGGCATCAGTTTCGGCTTTGAGGATCTCGACCTCTCGAATGGCTTGGGCTTGGACGACCTCAGCGTCCTGGCGGGATTGGTCCTTGACGTCCGCCCGAAGTTTCTGGGCCGTGACGAGGGCTTCCTGGACGGCCTTTTCCCGCCCCTCCAGAGCTTCCAGCTGGCCTTCGATGCGGTCTGTCTTCTCGGAGAGGGAGAGATTCTCTCTCACCAGTTCCTCGAACCGCTCGGCCACCAAGTCCATGAACGTGTCCACTTCCTCGGGGTCGTAACCCCGAAGAATCCGCCGGAAATCACCTCTTTTTTTCCTGACGTCCAATGGCGTGAGATCGATCATCGCGGGCGCTCCCCGAAAAGTGCAGTCCCTATGCGGACCATGGTACTTCCCTCCTCCACGGCCAACTCGAAATCATTTGTCATCCCCATGGACAGCTCCCGGCCCTTGTAGTCAGGGAGCTTGCCTGCTTCCGCATGGATTCTTCGAAGGCCCACAAACACTCTTCGAAGAACCCTCTCGTCATCAACAAACGGCGCCAACGTCATGAGACCCCGGACCTCCACTCCCGGCAAGTCCAGAACCTCATGGATAGCATCCAGGGCTTGATCCTGGTGAAACCCGCCCTTGGATTCCTCTTCGGACATATTGACCTGCACCAGAATCGGTACTCGGCCCTCATATTCCGAGGCAGACCCAGAGAGCCTCCGGGCGAGTTTCAGAGTGTCCACCGAGTGGATCATATCAGCTGACTCTACAACCTGTTTGGCTTTTCTGCTTTGGACATGCCCCACCATATGCCAC
>JBDHMC010000131.1:0-7278 GCA_039656355.1 Gemmatimonadota bacterium
TCGTGACGAGCCGACCGATCATCGTGGAGTGAGCGATTCGATTGCCGCATGGCGATCAGCCCGCTGCAGTGCCAGGATGTCCTTCGGCCCGATCCGGCGTTCCTGAATCTGCCTACGCTCCGGGGTCCTCACCCCCAGGGCCAGGAGTTGGAAAGTGTGGGACAGTGAGTGGTACCGCGAGTGGGGGCACGTCTACTTCGCCCAGGCATCGTTGATGGCCTTGATGAACCCCCAGGCCTCCCTCACCGCATCCTCCAGGCTCCTTTCTGGAAGCTCCAACGCCTCAACCTGCTCGACCTCCATGGCCCTGGATCCCTGCGCGGAAACAACTGCGACAATGAAAGCGGGTCGTCTTTCGGGGGTTTCAGAGAATTGTCATGGTCAGGCGGCCCACTCAAAACAATCAGAATCGGCATAGCTCATGGACGGAAACGGCGTCGGAAACCAAAACAAGTGCCCGGTCTCGCACGCAACTCCCTTGAACCCGAAGGTCGGGGGAACGTCGAATCGGGACTGGTGGCCCAATCAGGACGCGTTCAACTACGCGGAAGAGTTCAAGAAACTCGACCTTGAGGCCGTGAAGAAGGACCTCTTTGAGTTGATGACGGACTCGCAGGACTGGTGGCCGGCGGACTACGGTCACTACGGGCCCCTTTTCATCCGGATGGCGTGGCACAGCGCGGGCACCTACCGCACCGGAGACGGCCGCGGCGGCGCCGGATCGGGTACCCAGCGCTTCGCGCCTCTCAACAGCTGGCCCGACAACGCAAACCTCGACAAGGCTCGTCGACTGCTCTGGCCCGTCAAACAGAAGTACGGCAACAAGATCTCGTGGGCCGACCTCATGATCCTTGCCGGCAACTGCGCCCTGGAGTCCATGGGGTTCAAGACGTTCGGCTTCGCCGGCGGCCGCGAGGATGTCTGGGAACCTGAATCGGACATCTACTGGGGGACCGAAACGGAGTGGCTTGGCGACAAGCGCTACGCCGATGACAGAAAACTCGAGAACCCTCTCGCCGCCGTTCAGATGGGTCTGATCTATGTGAACCCCATCAGGCAGACGTTCGGGCGCATGGCGATGAACGACGAAGAGACCGTCGCCCTTATCGCCGGCGGCCACACCTTCGGCAAGTGCCATGGGGCCGGTGACGCGGCTCTCGTGGGTCCGGAACCCGAAGGTGCCGGCATCGAAGAGCAGGGCCTCGGCTGGCAGAGCAGCTTCGGCAGTGGCAAGGCTGGCGACGCCATCACCAGCGGCATCGAGGGCGCATGGTCCCCGACGCCGACCCAGTGGGATAATAGCTACCTCGACACCCTGTTCGGCTACGACTGGGATCTGGTGAAGAGCCCCGCCGGAGCCTGGCAGTGGGTTCCGACCGATCCGGCCGCAGCGGATGCCGTGCCGGATGCCCACGATCCGTCGAAACGCCACGCGCCCATCATGACCACGGCGGACCTTGCGCTTCGGATGGATCCTATCTACGGGCCGATTGCGAAGCGGTTCCACGAGAACCCGGATGAGTTGGCAGACGCCTTCGCCCGGGCGTGGTACAAACTGACGCACCGGGACATGGGCCCCCCTTCCCGCTATCTCGGACCCGAGGTGCCTGCAGAAGAGTTGATCTGGCAAGACCCCATCCCAGAGGTCGACCACGAGCTGGTCAACGCAGACGACATCTCAACCCTCAAAGCCAAGATCCTCGCATCGGGTTTGTCCATCTCCGAGCTCGTCTCCACCGCGTGGGTGTCGGCAGCGACCTTCCGCGTCTCCGACAAGCGCGGTGGCGCGAACGGTGCCCGCATCCGCCTTGCCCCCCAGAGGGAGTGGGAGGCCAACCTGCCTGCCCAACTGGCAAAGGCCCTGGAAACCCTCGAGGCGGTTCAAAAGGACTTCAACGAAGTTCAGACCGGTCAGAAGAGGATCTCCCTCGCCGACCTGATCGTCCTGGGCGGTTGCGCAGCGGTCGAGCAGGCCGCGGAGGACGCAGGACACGACGTGGAAGTCCCCTTCACTCCCGGACGCACGGACGCATCTCAGGAGCAAACCGACGTGAAGTCGTTTGCCGTTCTCGAACCGATCGCCGACGGGTTCCGGAACTACCTCAAGGGTGAATACTCCGTCTCCGCAGAGGAGCTGCTGGTCGATCGGGCGCACCTCATGACTTTGACCGCACCTGAAATGACGGCGCTTGTCGGCGGTATGCGCGTTCTGAACGCGAACTTCGGACAGATCAAGCATGGTGTCTTCACCGAGCGTCCCGGCACCCTCACCAACGACTTCTTCGTGAACCTCCTCGACATAGGCACAGAGTGGAAGGCGACTTCAGAGGCCGAAGACATGTTCGAGGGCCGTGACCGGACAACGGGCGAGCCAAAGTGGACCGGCACCCGTGTCGACCTCGTCTTCGGTTCGAACTCCCAGCTACGGGCCATCGCGGAAGCCTACGGATGTGACGACGCGCAGGAGACATTCGTGCGTGACTTCGTGGCTGTCTGGGACAAGGTGATGAACCTCGATCGGTTCGACCTGGCCTGAGAGGAAGTGTGTCGATAAATCCCGGCATATTCCGGCATGGTTCGGGGACAAGTACGGCAGATCGTGCGTCCTATCGACTGTTGCGTGAGCGTTCCTTTTGAACAACTCATCCAAGCAGACCGATGGCGTATTCGAGCTGCCTGTCTCGTCCCTCTCTGATGTCCGCTTCCGTCTGCGGGACACGGATGTCAGGGGCGATTCCAACCAACTCCCACGGCACGCCGTCATATCGCGTAATGCATCCAGTAGGTATGTGAATCATCTTGCCGCTGGGCAGGTGGCGGTCCCCCCGAAAATCTCCGCGATCATTGCATCCGGCCCCCGCCGTCGTATCACCGACGAGGGTCACGTTCGGCAGCTGCCTCATGACCTCGGGGAACAGTTCTCCTGAGCTAAGTGAGGCTCCGTTGATCAACACCACGACGGGATGGACGTACCGGTAACTGTTCACATCGGGTTGGATCGCAGGCCAGGACTCGAACAGGACTTTGTCCGCGAAAAAGGCCATCGGCCAGGCCATCTGTGACTCGATGAACATTCTCACCACCGCGCCCACCTTATCGTGGTCCCCTCCGGTGTTGTTTCGGACGTCGAGGATGAGGCCATCCGTCTCACTGACAAAAGCCATCACCGAGGGGAAATCATCCATCATGTGTTCTTTGTTGAAGTGGGTGATGCGGATGTAGCCGACGTTCTCCTTTAGTATCCCGTATTCGACCCCGTCTCTTCCAGCAATGAGCAACTCCCCCTCGAAATAGGTCCGCACGATCTGGGGACTGAACGTGTTTCGGTCAGCAATCAGGCGTGGAGATACATGTGGGAAGAACCGGGCACCCCCTTTGGTTTTGTAGTATAGATGAGGGTCCCTGAGCACAGACAGCATGTCGTGCAACACCTGGTGAAACTCGTCTCCCAGAGCCGAATCGGCCTTGGGACGATACTCGGAATAGACGTTACCCCAATCGACCTGTTTGACATCGAAGACAGGATAGACCGAGTCCACCCAGGCCCACGCGACTTCGAAGTCGGCGAGATTCTGGTTCGATTCGGATGGGGATACAATCCACCCCTCGCAACCGGCAAACACTGTGCATATGAACGCAAATGACAGGCCCCGTGTTATGTCGACCCTCATTGGATACCCCCGCCTCAAAAGCCGACTGTGAAACCAGCCAGGAGGTTGTCACTCGCTGACAACAACGGATCCCACGGTCCAATACGAAGGACCTGCAGCTCGTATCCAAGATCCAGAGATATGCGATCCGTCAGTCCATAACGGAGTCCGAGACGGAGATTCGCATTTGTACTAGACGGGAACGTCAGGAAACCAGCCGGTGATTCCTCATCAACGTCCTCATCGATGTCGATCATTCGCAGACCCAACGAGAGCAGGCTGGACCGCAACGAGGCCGCCAGCTGAAACCGGTCAGAAATCGGAAGGACCAGGGTGGAATTGACGCCGACCGGGAGGAGTATCACGAAGGAATAGGGGATCTCCAGCTCGCTGAACGCGATATGCAACTCGCTGAAGTGCATGAAGAAACCCGTGGACGGGCCAAGAAAAAGGGAGGCATCTCTTGAGAACAGGGAAAGCGTCGCTACGCGATAGAGGTAATCCAGGTTGAGGGAGAACGCTGTCACGCCCGCCGAGATGTTGTTGTTTCGTAATTCCGACGAGTTGCGGTATTCCACGCCGATTCGGTATCCGTCGCCTTCGTGCGAGCGAGCCCAGGTCGCTGAGAAAAACGGAAGCGTGCCCGAGTACTTCTCGGCCGAGAAGTACTCATCCCGAACGGAGTATCGCCCCAGTCCGGTCTTGATGGAAATGCCGGTTGGGAATGGGCCTTGGGGTACGGGCGGCGTCTGGGCATTCAAGCCTTTCGCGAACACCAGGAGCGGGACGGCCAGCAGAAGTGATATCAATCGGCGCATGTTCAGCCTCCAGTCAGGCCAGGTGTGCCAGCAAGTCAGACGCGGTCTCCCCCTCCACCGCCTACTCCGCCCGTAACACAACCACCGGATCGGCTCTGGACGCATGTCGGGCCGGCAGGTAACTCGCCAATTGGCCCACGCCGAGCAGTACAGCTGGAACGAGGAAGAATACCAAGGGATCAAAAGCCCCCACCCCATAGAGAAGCCCCGAAAGGAGCCGCGTGGCGGCCAGCGCAAGGATGAACCCTATGACCACTCCCACCAGAGTCGTCATCAATCCCTTGCCCATGACCAACTTCACCACCTCTTTCTCAGAGGCCCCCAACGCGAGGCGCACACCAAACTCACGGGTCCTCTGAGTCACGCTGTACCACATCACCCCGTACAGCCCGACGGTTGCGAGGACCAGCGCCAGCACACCGAATGCCCCAACCAGAATCGCCGGGACCTTTGCGTTGCCCACGGTATACTCCAGGTACTGACGGCTGGTCAGAGCTGTGGATGGTGGCAGGCCGGGGGCGATCTCTCGCACTAAGGACGAGAGTCGGCGTGTCAAAGCTGACGCATCGCCCGGGGTCCTCACCACGAGACTCATGCGTTCGACGTATTCGCTCTGGGTGAGTGGCAGGAGGAGATAGGATTCAGGCGTCTCCTGAAGGGACCCGTACTTCCCGTCTTCCACGATGCCCACGACCGAATAGGTGATCCCCAGATCGGCCTGAACGGTGCGGCCGAGAGGATCCTGATCCGGCCAAAAGCGTTGGGCCATGGTCTCGTTCACCATAGCGACGGGATCTGCATCCTCCGTATCCCGTTCGTCGATGGCGCGGCCGCGGAGCACCCGGATCCCCATGGTTTCGAAATAGGCCGGTGAGACCATGTTCCGCTTGACCAGCATCAGTTCGTCCGGAGCAGCCTCATATCCGTCGATGTACACATCGTGATGTCCGTGAGTGATCCCCAGAGGTGCGAACGCGGTGAGGGCCGCACTTTCAACTCCGGGCATCGACCTCACCTGATCCAACATACGTTGGTGGAGATCCCTGCCCTCCGCCTCGTCGTATTGTCCGTATCCGAGGTTCATGGGCATTAGGACGCCGTTGGGAATCTCAAAACCCGGATCGATGGCAAGCGTGTTGCTCAGGCTTTTCATGAAAAGGCCCGCACCAGCAAGAAGGACCAGTGAAAGAGCCACTTGGGCCACAACGAGGGCGCTCTGGATGCGAGCGCTGGCCCGTGCCTGGCCCGAGCCGTGCCCCCGGTCCTTCATGGCTTCCGACTGACCAGGCCGGAGCACCTGCAGTGCGGGGGCGAGTCCGAACACCACACTCGTCAACAACGAAAGCAACAACGTGAAGCCTAGAACCGGGAGGTCCATGCTAATAAGGATCTGGAGGGGCACTTCCATCTGAGATTGGATCGTCTGCAATGCACGGAGTGCAAGAACCGCCACCACCAACCCCAGTCCACCGGCAAACAACGCCAGAAGGACGCTCTCAACAAGGAGTTGCCTGACGATGCGAAGCCGGGATGCACCGAGGGAAAACCGGAGGGCGATTTCACGGCGCCGGCCCGTGGCCTTGGCCAACTGGAGGTTCGCGACGTTGAAACAGGCCACTAGCAACACGAAACCCACGACCGCGAGGAGGACCGCCAACAGCTTACTGGCACCATCTGTCGCTTCGGGGGACATCAAACGACTCGCGTTGAGCTCGCCGAGGACGATGCCCTTGTTCCGGTTCGTTTCCGGGAATTCCGTCGCGAGATTGGTTGCCAACACGTCCAACCCGGCCTGCGCCTCAGCGGCGTCCACACCCTCCCTCAAACGACCGACGAGCTGCAGCCAGGGATCGATGCGGCTCTGGACATTCGGAGAAAAGGGAAGTGCCTGGTCCGCAGCGGCGAGTGGTGCCCACAGCGCGGGCTCAATCACCGGCACTAGACCCACGAAACCTGCCGGGGCAACCCCGATCACTCTGAAAGGGCTGTCGTTGATTCGCACGATCCTCCCGAGGATTTCGGGATCGGACTCAAACAGGCTCTGCCAGGTGCCATGGCTCAGGACCGCAACGGGATAGGCCCCGAACACTTCATCTTCTTCCGGCAAAAAGCCCCTGCCCAACACGAGATCCACGCCCAGGACCTCGAAGTAGTCCCAACTCACCAACTGGCCAGCCATGACACGAGGGGCACCGGCCCCGGCGACAGCCATCGGCGCGATCGTGTGGGCGGCCAACCCTGCGAAGACCTCGTTTTGCTCCCGATAGTCCAGGTAGTCCGGGTACGATGTGTTCCCGTGCAGGGAGCCACCTGTCTGAGATGTATAAACGGGAGTCAATCGGTCTGGTTCAGCCACGTTAAGAGGTCGAACCAAAAGGGAGTTCATGACGCTGAATATCGCAGTGTTTGCCCCGATTCCGAGTCCCAAAGAGATCACTGCGGCCGCCGTGAACATCGGTCTTTTTCGGAGTGTGCGTATCCCGAAAACAAGGTCCCGCAGGACACTGGAACAGAGTTCTATCTTTCTTCCCATGGCAGAGCCTCTCACATATGCATTTTTCGTCTCCTTCACTACTTCTTCCGGATCACCAAAAACTTCCAATGCTTGCCGCCAGGCTTCTTCGGCCTCGAGCCCACCGGCTTCCAATTCACTCACCCGCATCTCGAGGTAGAACCGGATCTCCTCGCGCACCTCTTGATCCAGACGTGACAAACGATGGAGCCGAGAGGCGTTTCGGCGGCGTCCGGGGAAAATGGACATTCGACTAACGGCCAGACGTCCGAAGCAATGACAGCACCGCCTCTGAATG
>JBDHMC010000132.1:0-6375 GCA_039656355.1 Gemmatimonadota bacterium
CCACTTCCCTCCGGACGTCGTAGCTTCTGAACCCCGGGACCGCAAAGATCAACGCTCCGTCCACCACTTCTGTTACCCGAAAACCCAAGGGGGACAGGAGGTCGGCGATTTCCTCTTCGGATAAAGTGATCCCGAGGAGCCGTTGAACCCTGGCTGGACGAAGTGGGACAGTGAGGCCCAACCAGGGGCCTGGGCAAACATCCAAGACTGCCGGATCCGACTCTCCACCGGCAGTTGCCAGGATGATTTCGACAGCCCGCTTCACCGCCAACTCCATGCCCTCGGGATCAACCCCTCGCTCAAAGCGAAAGCTGGCGTCCGTGGACATATCCAGAATATTTCGGGTGGCCCGAACGGACTTGGGGTCGAAAAGGGCGCATTCCAGAAGGATGTCCGATGTTTCCTCGGAAACCTCTGAATCAGCTCCACCCATGACACCAGCGATGGCCACAGGGTCCGAGGCGTCACAGATGGCCAGCATGGACGCGCTGAGTCGACGATCCACTCCGTCCAGAGTCCGGATAACTTCCCCTATCCGGGCCTTCCGGACCACTATGGCTGAACCCTGGAGTTTGGCCAGATCGAAGGCGTGGAGGGGCTGCCCCAGTTCAAGCAAGACGTAGTTCGTGGCATCCACCACGTTGTTGATGGGCCGGGAACCAGCCGCCCGGATACGGGAAGCCAGCCACGCGGGGGATGGCCCCACTCTGACGCCTCGGATGACGGCGCCAAGGTATCGGGAACAAAGGTCCGGGTCCTGAATCCGGATGGTGACGCCCTTTCCTGAAGCTTCTAGCTCCCCTGTCTCCAAAGGCAGCCTCGAGGCCTGAACGCCATCGGTGGAACCCTCGTAACTTGGGATCGACGGGAGGGTCAGGCCCTCTTCCCCTCCTGAAGTAAGCTCTCGGGCCACACCGACATGGGAGAGGAGGTCACCGCGGTTAGGGGTGACCTCCACGTCCATCCGCCAGTCATCCAGTCCCAAAGCTACAGCCAAGGGCTCACCGGGCGTGTAGTCGCCCTCGAGGGCCATGATTCCGTCCGCGTCAGGTCCCATGTCCAGCTCCGCTTCGGAGCAGAGCATACCGTTGGAGTCTCGACCCCGGATGGATACGGCCTCAATGGTCATTCCGTTGGGAAGGGCCGAGCCGGCCGGTATGAAGGGGTAAAACCCACCCGCTTCAACGTTCGGGGCCCCGCAGACCACCTGCAGGAGTTCGCCGCCGGCGTTGACCTGGCAGACGGAGAGGCGATCCGCATTAGGATGAGGTTCTACGGCCTCGACCTTCGCCACCACCAGGTCTTTCAAACCAGGGGCCAGGTGCAAAAGCTCTTCGACGGGCGCCCCTCGGAGGGCCAAACGGTTCGCCGTCTCTTCCGGTGAGGTCGTCAGCTCCGGCAGCAGGGCCCTGAGCCACTGATAGGATACGTTCATGGCCGGGCAAACTGGTTCAGGAATCGAATGTCATTCTCAAAGAACACGCGAATATCTCGAATTCCGTATTTGAGAGCGGCGATCCGGGCTGGGCCCATTCCGAAGGCAAACCCGGTATACCGCTCAGAGTCATAGCCTACGTTGTCCAGAACCGCCGGATCCACCATGCCCGCACCCATGATCTCCAGCCAATCCGTCTCTTCCGTGGTGCCGTCAGGCCGGGTGATGACCCGTTTTACATCCACCTCGGCGCTGGGTTCTGTGAAGGGAAAGAACGACGGCCGGAATCGGATTTGGGTGCCGGGTCCCCAGAACCGCCGGGCGAACTCCGCCAGAGTGGCTTTGAAGTCTATGAAGGTGATGCCCTCGTCCACCACCAGCCCCTCTAGCTGCAAGAAGGCGGGGGTGTGAGTGGCATCCGGCGTGTCACGGCGGAAAGCCATTCCAGGCGCGATAATCCGGATCGGTGGCTCATGGCGCTCCATGGTCCGAATCTGCACTGGAGACGTGTGCGTCCTGAGCAGAAGGCCATTCTTCAGATAGAGAGTGTCAGCCTCGTCCACGGCGGGGTGATCGAGAGGAGTATTTAGGGCGACGAAATTGTACCAATCCGTCTCAACCTCGGGGCCCCGGGCCCTGGTGAAGCCCATGGACCGGAAGATGGACCAGAGTTCGTCGATGACCTGAGTCACCGGATGCCGTCCCCCCCTCCATCCCACCGATCCGGGGAGGGACAAGTCCAAATCAACGCCTGGCCTGCCGCCTCCAGCCTCTATGGAGGCCTTCTTCTCTTCCATGGCCGTCTGCACCCGTGCCTTCACCAGATTGGCCTCGGCGCCGACGGCTGGCCGTTCCTCGGGAGAAAGGCCCCCGAGCCCTCTCAGAATTCCAGATATCTGCCCATCCTTCCGCCCCAGATACTGGATTCGGAGATCTTCCAGGGCTTCGGGGTCACCGGCAGCTGAAACGGCCTCCAGCGCCTGGACCTCGAGGGCCTTGAGGGCATCGATCAAAGATTCATTCCCGCTCATGGTATTCAGGGCATCCCTTCCGTTGGCAAAGCCCCGCTAACTCCGGAGCCTGCCCCCCAGCTGGGGCAAGTGGCTAACCTAAGCCAATGGGCCCCACGACGAAATCGTCGTGAAGCCCATTGGCCGAACAGGGCGGACGGATGGTTCAACTGGCCTTAGCCAGGACCTCCTTGGCCCGTTCGGCCAAGCTGCTAAATGCACCAGGATCTCTCACGGCCAGGTCGGCTAGGGCCTTCCTATCCAACTCTATCCCGGACAGCTTGAGTCCGTTCATGAACTTGGAATAGCTCAGGTCATTCTGCCGAGCAGCTGCATTGATTCTGGTGATCCAAAGCTGCCTGAAGTTCCTCTTCTTCTTCTTTCGGTCACGGTAAGCGTGCTCCCACCCCTTCTCCACCGCATCCTTTGCGGTGCGATAAAGGTTCTTCCGTCCACCGAAATATCCCTTGGCCGCCTTGAGAATCTTCTTCTTGCGCTTGTTACGAGCAGCGGCGTGCGTTACACGAGGCATGTTCTTGCTCCCCTCTCCTTTACGACGCCAACAAGCGTCGGACCCGCTTCTCGTCGGCCTTGGATACCAAGGTCGCGGACCGAAGGCGCCGCTTCCGCTTCTGGGATTTCTTCGTCAGGATGTGGCTCTTATTGGCCCGCATACGCCGGATCTTCCCCGACGCGGTCTTTCGGAGGCGCTTTGCGGCACCCCGGTTGGTTTTCATCTTCGGCATAAAAGACTCCTTTGGGGGCGTCCCCCATAATCCTGGAGCGGCCCGAAAGCATCACCCCATGAGAGGCCCCTCAGGGCTTCGTGTGATCTTCAGATCCCCTTGATCGGGTCCATGACCATGAATATGACCCTTCCTTCGAAACTGGGCGGGGACTCCACCTTGGCAATGTCGGACAGATCCTCCTTCACTCGTTTCAGCACTTCCAGCCCCAACTCCGAATGGGTGATCTGGCGGCCCCGAAACATCATGGTGAGGCGGACCTTGTTGCCCTCTTCGAGGAACCTACGAGCATGGCGAGTCTTGAACTGGTAGTCGTGGGCCTCAATCCCGGGCCGGAACTTGACCTCTTTGACCTGGATGTTGTGTTGCTTTTTCCTGGCCTCCCTGGCCGCCCGAGCCTGTTCGTACTTGAACTTCCCGTGGTCCATCATCTTGACTACGGGAGGTCGAGCGTCGGGTGCAACTTCAACCAGGTCCAACCCCGCTTCATCAGCGCGTTCCCTGGCTTCGTCAATGCTGACGATGCCAATCTGCTCGCCATCCCCGGCGATGAGACGAATAGGGCTGATCCGGATCTGGTCGTTGACTCGGACCTTTGGTTCTTTGATTTGTCAGAACCTCCGCTCTTGGTGTCGTTCGGCACCCCGCCCGGCCCCAAAATTCGAGGAACAAAAAAAGGCCCGGTCCGACCGGGCCTAAACCAGAACAGAGGAGCCACTCGCTCCCTGATCGGCTTTAGAACCCGGCGGCGCCCCAAAAACAGTAGGGGGCCGAAAGGTGGGGGGAAGGCTTCCCCCGCTTCCAATTGTGCCCTGAAAGATACCTGGGGACCCAGGGAGGTCAAGGCTTCAGGGGTCGCTCCGCATCAGGGTGAACTCCGACTCCGATCCGAGTCGCAGTGCGCGATCAGCCACCTCCTTACGAAGGGACTGGACAAAACCTTCCCGTGACATGATTTCCTGCTTCTTTCCGGCCCCGTGCTTCCGAACCGCGACGGTCCCGGCTTCGGCTTCTCGTTCGCCGACGACCGCCATGTAGGGGACCTTCTGCATCTCCGCGTCTCTGATCCGATACCCAAGGGTCTCTCGGTCGAATAGGGTAGCCCTAAGGCCAGCGCCGTTCAGCTCATCCACCAACTCCTGAGCGCTCTCCACCCATGGCTCCGAGATGGGCAGAACCCTTACCTGCTCCGGGGCCAACCAGAGGGGGAACTCACCTGCGTAGTGTTCGATGAGCCCCCCCACGAACCGCTCCATGGAACCAACCAAAACCCGATGGAGCATGACCGGCCGATGCGGCTCGTTATCATCCCCCACATACTCCATGTCAAATCGGTCCGGGAGGTTGAAGTCCAGCTGCACCGTGGGTCCCTGCCACTTCCGTCCGATGGCGTCGATGAGCTTGAAATCCAACTTGGGTCCGTAGAATACGCCGCCTCCCTCGTCGATCTGGAACTCCTTGCCCCGCTTCTCAAGCACCCCGGCCAGCATGTTCTGGGCTTCTTCCCACTGGGCGTCCGTGCCAAGGGAATTCTCCGGCCGTGTGGCCAGTTCGATGGTGTACGGATACCCGAAGGTGGTGAGCATCTCGTCCACCAGGTCCAGGAGACGGTCGATTTCATCCTCCACCTGCTGGGGTGTGCAGAAGACGTGGGCGTCGTCCTGCGTGAAGCCCCGTACTCGCAACATCCCGTGGAGAACACCACTCCGCTCGTACCGGTACACGGTTCCGAATTCGGCCATACGAATGGGAAGGTCTCTGTACGACCGTTGTTGGGATTGGTAGATGGCGATGTGCCCTGGGCAGTTCATGGGCTTGGGCCTGTATCGGGCCCCTTCCACCTCCATGGCCCCAAACATGCTCTCCTTGTAATTCTCCAAGTGCCCGGAGATCTCGAAGAGCCGCTCGGCGGCGATGTGGGGGGTATAGACCAGCACATAGCCATGTCTGAGGATCAATTCCTGCTCGTACTTTTCCACCTCGTTCCTGATGACGGCCCCCTTCGGGTGCCACAAGATGAGGCCGGGACCCACCCTCTGGTCTGTCGAGAACAGATCCATCTGCTTTCCGAGAACTCTGTGGTCCCGCTTTTTGGCTTCCTCCAAACGCTCCAAATGCTCCTTTAGATCCTTCTTATCGAAGAAAGCGGTTCCGTAGATCCGCTGAAGCATCTGGCGGGTTTCATCCCCTCTCCAGTACGCACCGGCAGCGCTGAGGAGCTTGTAGTGCTTGAGCCGCCCGGTTGATGGGACGTGCGGGCCCCTACAGAGATCCAGAAAATCTCCGTCCCGGTACACGGTGATGACCTCTTCATCGGTGAACTCTTCCAAGCGTTCCAGTTTCAACGGGTCATCGGAGAAGAGATTCCGGGCTTCCTCTTTGGTGACCCGGCTCCGCTCAAAGGGAAGGTCCGATCCTGCCACCTCTCCCATTTTCTTTTCGATGGCCACGAGATCATCTGGTGTAAATGGCTCAGGAACCTCGAAGTCGTAGTAAAACCCATCCTCGATGGCAGGGCCGAACCCTATCCCAGCTGTTGGGTGGATTTCCCGGACGGCGGTGGCCAGGACATGAGCCGCGGAATGCCTGAGAAGCCCCAGCGCTTCCGGATCCCGGGAGGTCAAAATTCGGATCTCCACGTCCTTCTCGATGGGATGGAAAAGATCCACCACCTCCCCATCGATTTCGGCTCCAAGAGCGGCCTTGGCCAACCCAGGCCCAATCGCAGCTGCCACATCCCCGGCACTCGATCCGTGGGCAAGCTCCAACACGGTGCCGTCAGGCAGGGTCACTTTGATGATTTGTTCAGTCATGATTTCCATTTCATTGTCTTCCGTTCGAAGGAGGTAAGGTCTCTAACCCTCTTCCCACGGAGCCCATCAAAAAAAATGCGCGACTCCGGGATTTGCCGGAGGCCGCGCCGTTCTGTCTGTCTCGTTTGCTTCGGGATCACACAGGACGACCAACCCCCGGCCCGGTAGTCCGGGTCGTGGTAGTCGTGGTCGTCCTCGTCTCGAAGGCCTGGATCACTTTGATTCTACCTCGGCTCAGTTTCCTCTTCTCGGAGGCTAATCATCCGCCAGGAGGGGGTCAATGCCTAGGAAGGGTCGACTACCTGGACCCCCAGGGATGTGAGGGGGAAAAACCCGGGTCTCCGACAGTCGCGAGACTGTCGGAGACCCGG
>JBDHMC010000133.1:0-8778 GCA_039656355.1 Gemmatimonadota bacterium
ATCTCCGGTAGGGTCGGTGACCGCAGGGGCTCCGCAGGCATATCCCCTGCCGTGAAGAGGCCGAGCAACCTATCTAGCTCCTTGGTTTGCAGGGTGGCCAACTCAGCCGCAGTTTCGACGTACGAGTAATGAGCTGCGAGGGATGAGAGTAGATCGAGGGAGTCAGGGCGGCGAGTTGGGTCGAAGAAGCGACGGCCCCCCCCGAGAATCACGTCCACGTCCGCGTCCGCCAATTGCCGTGCTATCTCCCATTCCATGTCTCGGTCCGGCACGTGGCTGGCAAACGCGGCTGGTGTTGCGTGGGTGACCGACGATGTGGCAACCAGTCCGGTAGCCATTCCGCGACTCTGTGCGACCTCGAGCACCGTCGTCACCGAATTGCTATCCGGGTCTACCCCGATCGCACCATTGTACGTCCTCACGCCTGTGCTGAAGGCGGTACCCGCGGCTGCGCTATCAGTGGTCTTGTTGTCTGAGGCCCTGGTATCGACCAGGCCCATCACCGGAAATTCCTCGACCGCGAGATTGTCCGTTGCAAAAGCTGCGGCCGTCCAGTAGCTGGCCCCGGCGCCGTCACCGATGATCAGGATGACTCGAGTAGGCGGTTCCTGGGCAATGGCCTGCTGCGAAAGCGTGGCCAACGATACCACTACCGCCCCTGCCAGTAGAACAGCTAAAGATGTCAGCCGCGTCACCCGCATCTCCTATTCTGTTTGCCTTCCATGAAACTGCGTTCCTCCTAGCGTAATGCTGCGATAGTGAAGTGGCATCATCGCCCTTCAGTGTTTCGAGGGTTTGGATGATACTCGGAACCCTCCGATAGGGATAGGAGGTCCAAGGTGCGTCTTACCAGTGACTAATACGGTTTCTTGCCGGGATTTGATGTCTTTTGAAATCGCCTGATAAGCGTGAGGTCGGTAGTGGACCTTGCGTTGCACCTGCGCTTCGCTCGGCGGTCTCGCGGAGCCACCTCACCGTGCGCTGAGCGCAGCCAACCACTAGGCCGCTCGGCTCCGCGGAAACGCTTCAGCCCTCTCCGGCCCCTGCGGGGAATCAATCTCAGGCCTTTGCCATGGGCTTGCCTGGCGGGCCTCCTGCCCCAACCCTTACGCCCACCCTGACTCAACCGGGTTCGGCTGGCCTCCCCGCTCGGACCTCGCCAACGACTCACGTTCAAGGAGTGCCGTGATGTTTGGAAATCCCCGGGGACCTCTACCCGAATTCGCGCCCGCTTGCCTCCTTCCCCTCCTCCTCGCCTGCGCCCCTGCGGTGCCCCAGGAGGTCGGAGTC
Source organism: Gemmatimonadota bacterium (assembly GCA_039656355.1). Classification (GTDB taxonomy): domain Bacteria; phylum Gemmatimonadota; class Gemmatimonadetes; order Longimicrobiales; family Gaopeijiaceae; genus JABDNZ01. The sequence goes on from JBDHMC010000133.1 coordinate 1,291, forward strand.
ACCGGGGACGGAAACCTTCAGGCGGTATTGGAGGAAATCCGAGCCGAGGCCGAGCTTCCCGCCCTCGCCGGAATGTTGATCGTAGGGGATGAGATCGTCGAAATCGCCGCCACGGGTGTTCGGACACTGGGGGATCCAACGCCGGTGACGATGGACGACAAATGGCACATCGGGTCGAACACGAAAGCGATGACGGCCACACTCGTCGGCATCTTCGTCGAGCGGGGGTTGATCGAATGGAGTACGACGATCGAGGGCGTCTTTCCCGAGTTGAGAGGACAGATTCGCCCCGAGTTTCTCGACGTCCGGATGGGTGAGCTTCTTTCACACACCGCTGGGGTCAGCAACAACTTTTTTGAAACCCCCTTTTGGGCCACGTCGCGGGAGACCGAAGCTCCGCTCAAGGAGCAAAGAGAACTGTGGGTACCCCAACTTCTGTCCCTTGAACCCGGTGCCGCCCGCGGCACTTTCGCTTACTCCAACAGCGGTTTCGTGGTGGCAGGGGCCATGTTGGAACGCCTCACTGGGGAGTCCTGGGAGACATTGATGCAGCGGGAAATCTTCCAGCCCCTTGGCATGAACGGCGCAGGGTTTGGCCCACCCGGGGACCCGGAGGCCACAGCGGACCAACCGAGAGGCCACCAGGGCCGGGGGAACTCGGCCAGACCGGTATACGCGGATAATCCGCCCGCCCTCGGTCCGGCTGGAACCCTCCACGTGTCGCTCCCCCAGCATGCTCATTTTCTTATCGCTCACATGAAGGGAGCCCAGGGGGAAGACGGAATCGTGAATGCCGCGACTTTTGAAAAACTCCACACTCCCTTCCCTGAATCCAACTATGCCCAGGGCTGGGGGGTTGCGGAGCGCGAGTGGGCCCGTGGAAGCACGCTGACCCACAACGGCAGTAACACCATGTGGTTTCACACCGTTTGGGTTGCCCCGGAGCGGAACATCGCCATCGTAGCGGCTACAAACATCGCCGGGGAGAACGCTCCGGGAGCGGTGGACAGGGCGGTGGGTGCAATCCTGACTCGGTTCGAGGCTTCAGAGGGCTCGGAAGAAGCGCCTCCGGTCGACGGTCACCGTTGAGTTCCAGGGACGGACGTATCGGGGGTGTGGAAGAGTTCTTCAATAAAGAGACATTCCTGCCATTGCACAGGCCGTGCAGGTTGCTCCTCACGGGTGCCTTAGATGTAATCCCCTGAATTCTCAGCAATGTGCCGCACGCACCGGAGCAACTCATCGACCTCCTCCGGCATGTTGTAGAAATGGGTTGATGCGCGGCAACCCGAAACCTCACCTCTGCTGGACGTGCGAATATGCATCGGTGTCTGGAGCGTCACTCCAGGGATCTCCAGCAACCCTTGCCGGAATTGTGTGGCTAGCTGGCGTACGCGGGTTTCGATGTTTGCTTTGCCGATGGTGTTTTGGAATTCAATCGCCGTCTTCATGCCCAGCGCGGACGAGATGTGCCTCTGGCCACAGTTCTCGTAGCGACCCGCGTCCTCATGCATCACCCATTGTCCATCTTCTTCATGCCCGTCGGGGCCCATGAGGGGGTGAATCTGATCCTGAATCTCTTGCCTGAAGTACCCCAGAGCGGTACCAGTGCCGGCAAGCAGCCACTTCTGTCCAGCTGCCGCGTAATGGTCGCAGCCCATATCGTGAAAGTCGAGGTCTATCATTCCGGGCGGGTGCGCCCCGTCCACCGAGATCAACAGGCCCCTTCGGTGCGCCATCTCGGATAGCTCTTTCACCGGCGTCAGAAGGCCCGTGATGAAGGTGATGTGACTCACCACGATGACCCTGGTTTTTGGCGTGATGGCGTTCTCATACAGCTCCACCACCTGGTCCACGGAATCGGGAAGAATGGGAATCTCGACCTCATTGATCTTGATGCCCCGATGCCTTTCCATGGTCCGGTAGGCCCCATAACCACCGGGATGCTCATGAGTGTTCATCAAAACCTCATCGCCCGCTTTGAGGTCGATCCCATTCGCGAAGTTGTTCATGCCTTCGGTTGTACTGCGCATGTAGGCGATTTCCTCCACATTCGCCCCAAAGAACTCTCCCAAAACCGTTTTGTTCTCCAGTAATTCATCACTTCTGTAGTTGTTGCGGGGATCGGCGGAAAGATCACGCTGGATTCTCGTGTGTTCATCGAGCACGACTCGAGGGGGTGGTCCGAACGTCCCATTGTTCATGAACGTCAAACCGTCCTGGATGTTGAACTGGGACCGGACTTGCCACCAAAACGCCTCGTCAGGATTTTGCGGTGCCTTCAAGGCATCCAGAGGTGGCGTCGATCTCTGTTGTTCCGCCTTGGCGGCCTGGGGGATCGATGTGGCAACGAGTCCTCCAACTGCGGCTGAGATGGAGGAGCCCAAGAAACGGCGACGGGAAACACGTGAGTTCAGGTCACTCATACTTCCCCCTTGAGAGAGGTATCCCCCACCCTATTTATCCTTCAGAGCGGCTTTCTCTTCGGCGATCGCCTCTTCGAGCTTTCCCTTCGTTTCCTGCAGTTCGGCGATTTCCATTTCAAGCTCTATCTTGACGGCCGGTGGTACCCCTTTGAGCTGCCCCTGAAATTCGGCCAGCCTCTCGCAGAGCTTCTTGTACTCTGTCTCAAGGAGAAGAGCGCCCTCGGCCTCCTCGGCCTTGTCGAAGACCACGCCTTCGGGTGAGTCCGCAGGCTCTGGGGGAGGAGCAGCCACCGGACTCGGTGGGATGACCATCTCATCCTTTGAGAGGGCGCGGGTATTCATGAAAGTGGGTGAGACGATTTCCATGCGGTTGGCATGCATGGAATCCAGGATCCGAGCCCGCAGATCCGATCGTGCCGTCAGGATCTGCTTCACTTCCTTTAAAATGCCGGCCACGCGGTACTCCACAGAGAAGTCCCCGAGCTCCAGGATCTGGACGAACGAGTCGGTGAGCCCGGCTTTCTCAGCTGCCTCCAAAAGGTTCTTTCTGACTTCGGTCCGGGGCAAATCGTAACCCAACGTGACCGAGGCTGAGATCACCGTGCCGGAGCTGAGCAGAGTGGTGACGGGGTTCCTCACCAAGAAAAGGTTCGGGAGTGTAGTGAGCTCCCGGTCTTCTGTTTGGATCTCTATATGGAGAAGCCCACGCTCCGATACCCGGCCAAAGTGGTCCCCGGTTCGGACGAAGTCCCCGACCCTGAAGTTTCTCACGGCTCTCAACATGAGGCCGGCCAGGGCGTTGCCCAAAAAGGTGGTGGACGACAGGGCAATGGTGGCTGTGATGAGAATCCCCAGAAAGCTCAGGAGCTGCCCCCTGATGTCGGAGGGGATGGGGAGTATGACGAGGGTGGCCAGTGCTGCCACGGCGGTGAAGCCGATCATGAGCATCTGGTTTCGAAATCTGTAGCTGACGGCCTTGGGGTGTCGATTCAGGAGCCAGTGGGCGACAAAGAGGGCCACGACAATCCCGATGACTCCGAGGCCGGGGGGGAGGGCGGCGGCTATCCATTCCATCTGAACCGTTCCGTTCCTTGAGATCTGGCGGTGCGGTCTCTGGCGATTCTGTCGAGACAACCCTGGAGACGCTCTTCCGGCAAAAGCACCTATGGGTGTCCATGATCAGTATGAGGCTACGCCATAATTGCCATCGCCGGCAAGTCACCCCTTCATGGGACAGGCTTACTTGAGTCAGAGGAGCGGCGTGACCAGGAAGGCCATGGGCACTGCGGCGCCGATCCAAGCCGCGAGGATCCAGAGGGCTGTGCGGGCCCGCCGGGTCCCGTACAGCCCAAAAAGGGCTGCGGGCAGCCCGAAAACCAGAGCGACGGTCCCCAACGCGTATCCCAGGGGAAAACCGCCCAGCATCCAACCGCCCAGGAGGGCCAGGGTAGAGGCGGCAAAACCGTTCAGCCCCAGCCGGAACCGTGACAGATCATCCTGGTTCGACCGCCTCCTCAGAGTCCGGTACGCTGCGGCCCCCAGGGCGGAAGCAAGAGTCATCAGGATCACGAGCCGGATGATGTAGGGTCGGACAATGGCTCCGAGGCTCAGGCCGGCCTCACGTTCATCTGAGGAGGAGGTCAGGCGCGCCATCTCATTGTGCATGGCCTCGAACTGGCGGAGCACTTCATCAGAAAGCCCTGCGATTCCGGCGAGCTGGCCTACTTCATCGTAGGGTCCGTCCCGTAGAATCCTCCGCGCCAGATCAAGCTCCACCCCTGGGATGGCGACGAGGTCGGTCAGGGACCCCCCATTGAGGTCGAAGGTATGCGTTCGGGGTAATCCGCGAAGTTGATCGAAAAGGGAGGTCCCAGTGGAGAAATCGGGGTTGGCCAGCCAGAGCTCGGGGGCGACCACCGGGGCCTGACCCAGGAACACCTCCTCGACTATAGAGTCCACGTAGGCCGCTTCATCTGGGAATTCCTCACGATATGCTACGATCAGCGCCGCGACGCTGCCGGGCTTGGCTTGATAGATGGCGTGGAAGAGCTTGAGGTACACGTTCTCCGTGGGGGTGAGGGCGTCCGGAGTCACACCGAACTGTTCATAGAAGGAGTCGGCCTGCCAGGTGTTTCTCAGGCCCTGGCTCTCCACCCATCGGACGAAGAAGGAGGCGACGACCCCTTCCGTCGACTCCATGCGCCGCCTCGACCGGGGCGGTGCGCGCTCTGATCCGGGCAGCAGGTTTTCAAGGAGGTAGGCTTCGTACGGATCCCCCGATCCCAGGAGTCTTTCCGGTATGGAAGCCTCTCGGGCGAAGTGGTTCCCCTTGACTGCGTGGTACCGAAGGAGCTGCTCGGCTCCGCTATACCAGAGGGGGAAGGTCATGCGCAGACGCCCCAGGGGAGCCCAACGCGCCAGGGTTTCCCTACGGTAGGCTTCCAGGTTGTCCTGTACCTGCCGAAGCCGGCGGGCATCAACTGCCAGTGCGCGCGTGTCCGGCGCCGCTTCGGGATGGTCGATGGCCAACACCTGGAAGTGCTCCGCGAACCCCTCGTGAAATGCATAGGAGGGGTCGGTGCGCACCGCGATGGCATGCACTTGGTTCGAGCCTCCATCCACGGGTGGGCCTGCCAACTGGATCAAGAGCACGTGGGCGAGCTCGTGTGGGAAGATCTGGTCCGAGGCGCCGAAGCGTCCCGAGAGGGGCTTGGAGCGGTGGAGATCCACGAAGCCGACAGATGTTTTTCTCTCGTCATCGAGGTAGAATCCGAATCGCGGAAAGCCTCCCTCGTTTTCTGAGAGCAACAGGTACGCCGGCTCCATGCCCGAGCCTTCGTGTTCAAGGAGATACCGCTGTTCCATCTGGAAAAGCCTTAGCGCTACCGCCCCAAAACCGCGCCGGAGGGAGGCCACGATGGCAGAGGAACTGTCATGCGCCGTGAGGACGGGGAGTCCGTCCCGTTCCTCCCCGGTTTCTCTGAGAACCACCAGCGCTTCGGCGGGATGATCACCTGTTGCAGCCTGACAGATCTCGGCGCTACCCGGCGTTGCAGCGGTGGCTGATAGAATCAGAGTCAGAATCAGGGGGCATCTTGCCATGTCAATGATCCGAGAGTGAGCAAACCTTCTGTCACGAGACCGTGCTCGGAACCCTACGGAAATCGCCCGGAGAGAGGTTCCGTCGACTTTCTGTGGGAGGGCAATACTGGCACATTCATGGAAATGGCGAGGCTCTGATCGCGGGGACACCCCGTGCCACCGGTTAGAGGAGAGAGAAAAATGAGAGAAAGCACCCAGCTACCTTTCGGTCGCGAAGACCTGGGATGGTTGTTCAAGGCTTGGAGCTGTATTGCATCTCTGCTTCTGATTCTGGCCGGATGCGGGGTGGGTGGAGGAAATGAAGGGATAGAAGGAGATGTCCTGGTTGTGCTTGGAGGTTGGCTGTTGGACGGGACGGGCACCGAACCCGTCCGGAACCGTGGTATCGTGGTTCAGGACAGCCTCCTGGTAAGCGTAGACCACGGGCCAGACGGCATCGATCTCTCTGGGGCGACGGTCATCGAGTTGTCCGATGATGACTACATCCTCCCAGGCCTCTTCGACCTCCACGCCCACTACGCCACGGATTTCTACGGCGAGGGCCGCTCCGATGACGATGCCTCCTACCCGGCTCTCTTTTTGGCCAATGGTGTCACGAATACATACCCTGCCGGCGAGGTGAACCCGGAGAAGATGCAGGATCTGCGGATCCGCATTGAGCGTGGCGAACAAGCAGGTCCGCGCCTCTTCAACTCCGGGCCCTACTACGGCTCCGCACGGCAAGGGTGGGATCCCGGAATCACTGCCGAAGAAATCCGAGCGGATGTCGATTACTGGTTCTCCCAGGGTGTTCGGCACTTTAAAGCGAAGGGGATCCAGGCCCGACACCTGCAAGCGCTGATCGACGCGGCTCACGCGCACGGAGCCACTGTGACAGGCCATCTCGGGTCCGGGTATCGCAACACGGTGAACCCTCGTGACGCCATCCTGATGGGCATCGATCGGGTGGAGCACTTCTTGGGCGGCGACGCGATGACGTCGGACCGATCGGCCTACTCCTCCCTTGCTGAAATGACTCCAGAGATGCCTGAGGTCCGAAGCATCGCTCGCCTCTATATGGATGAGGGGGTTTATTTTGACGCCACGCTCACCGCCTACGGATACTACGGGGAGCGTGATCCAGAGGTCTTCACGTACTTTGTGCCCGAGATGGACTTCCTCACCCCCGAGGCACGGTCGGCGGTGGAGTCAGGGCTGCCCCGGCGAGTGAACGAACAGTTCGAGCAGATCTACTGGGCCAAAAGAGAGCTCATCAAGGCGTTCTACGACCTCGGTGGCGGGGACCTGATAACTCTTGGGACCGACCACCCGAGCTGGGGCGAGTACTTTTCCCCGTTCTCGGTTCATAGGGAGCTCCACGCCATGGTTCTCGCAGGCCTTCCCCCCATGGCTGCACTGAGGACGGCCACGATCAATGCGGCCCGGGCCCTCAGGGTGGAAGACCGCCTGGGAACGGTGGAACGCGGAAAACTCGCAGACCTGATCATCGTTACGGGGAACCCCATCGACGATATTCGAAATACCCGGAACGTTCACACCGTCATCAAAGCCGGCGAAGTGCATAACAGCCGGGAGTTGATGGACTCGGTGAAGGGGAAGCTGGAGACTTTCAGGCCGGACAAAGCCCCCGGCGATTGAACAAAAGGACAGGTTTGCCCTGGTTCCGAGGCATGTACCAAAGGCCTCTGTTCCCGCTCTACCCTTGCCCGATCAGCTCGCTCGCTCCCACACTCCATCTGGACTCGATATTCAAAGGGCCCTTCGATTCCTTTTCCATGGACGAAGAATGCCGGCGCTTCAACTAGGCGACAAGACGGTCGATGTGGACGATCACGGCTTCCTTTTGGAGGCGAGTGATTGGAACAAGGAAGTCGCCGAGGCGCTCGCTGAGACCACTGCCGTGAGCCCGCTCACGGAAGATCACTGGGAAGTCATACTGTTCGTTCGCGAGCACTATTTA
>JBDHMC010000134.1:0-6361 GCA_039656355.1 Gemmatimonadota bacterium
GAACGATGGGGAAGTTCGGCATCGAAACTGGCTGCTTCCGACGCTCCATAACTGAAGGAGCATACCCTGTCCGTTTCTGGGTTTTGAGTGCATTCTTTCGGCTTCCGCAACGCACCCTGGTGGAGGAAGCCATGACCGATGAAATCACTCGTCCCTTAACCGGCATCCGAGTCATTGGGCTGGAGCAGTACATAGCGGGTCCGTACTGCACCTTGCTCCTAGCCGATGCAGGCGCCGAAGTGATCAAGATCGAACGACCCGGCCAGGGAGACCCTCGGCGAAGCATCCCCCCATTCGCTCAGAAAGACGGATGTAAGAAGGCCGGCGGGTACATGGCCTACAACAGGAACAAGAAGAGCGTGGCATTGAACCTCCAGGCGGAGGCAGGCCGTGAGGTCCTTCATCGGCTGGCCGAGGTATCCGACGTGGTGGTTGAGAACCTTCGCCCTGGAGCTATGGACAAAATCGGAGTGACCTATGAGGGTCTGAAGGAACTCAATCCTCGGATCATCTACGCCATCATTTCCGGTTTCGGTCGGTTGCCCGGTTACGAGAGCGACTACGCCCTGAGACCTGCTTTTGACATCGTTGCCGAGGCCATGAGCGGGGTCATGGATCTCATTGGGTTTCAGGACCGTCCTCCCACTTCCACCCTGTACGGCCTTCCAGATGTGTATTCGGGGATGGTGGGAGCTTTCGGGATCATGCAAGCCCTTTTCATGCGGGAGCGAACGGGAGAAGGTCAGTTGGTGGATGTCTCCCTTTTGGACAGCATGTTGGCCCTGAACGAGCGCATGGTTGCTCTCTATTCGGTCTCTGGTAGGCCCCCGCAACGGGGGAAACTGGAGCATCTCTGGCCCAGGGGGGCCTTCAAATGCTCCGACGGATACGTGGCGTTGAATGTGCCGGATGATGGGATTTGGGCCCGACTTGCTACCGCCCTGGGCCGCTCGGACCTAATCGAAGATCCCCGGAGCTCTGACGGCGCCAGCAGGGCCGCCAACGCCGAGTTCCTTCAGCCTATTCTGGAAGAGTGGATGGCGGACAAAACCCGGGGCGAGGTCGTGGATGCCTTGAACGCGGCGGGGATGCCCACAGGTCCGGTCTACTCGGCTGAAGACGTCTTCGCCGATGATCACTTCAGGGTGCGGGGAATGTTGGCTGAAGTGGATGACCCGGAGGTTGGACCCTACACCTTCGCACGGACCGTTCCCCACCTCTCGACAGCTCCCGAAATCCCGCTGAATGCAGCGCCGGCCCTGGGGGCCCATACGCGGGAAGTCCTGGAAGGGATCCTGGGCTACACCACCGATGAGGTCGAGCGGTTGGGGGAAGCCGGGGTGGTGGGAATCTGAGGAAGAAGACGGGTAAGGCGGGACGGCCCGGAACGTAGGGTTAGGCGAAACCTGTTCCAGAAAGGGACATCATGCGCCGAGACCCGCTTATAAAATCCGTTTCCCGTTGGGCTCTGATTCTGGGCCTCGGGTCCCTAGCCACGGCTAGCCTGAGCTGCCAGTCCAGCTCCACTGCCCCGCCCGATCCCGAGGCTCTTGCAGTTCTCTTCATCGGAAACAGCCTCACCTATTCGAACAATCTCCCGAACCTCCTCAAACACCTCCTCGAGGTAGCCCAGAACGACCCGGTACACATGGAAGCTGTCGCCTTTCCGGACTTCGGGCTTCCCGATCACTGGGTAAGCGGGTCATCCAGGGATCGACTAGCTTCGGGGGGATGGGACGTGGTGATCCTTCAACAGGGTCCGTCCGCCACCGAGGGCCGTCCCTACCTCCTTGAATACACGGAGCTCTTCGATCAGGAGATCCGTGCCCAGGGTGGACGAACTGCACTCTACATGGTGTGGCCGGCCCGGTCTCGCTTTTTCGACTTCCCGGGTGTACTGGACTCCTATCGTACGGCTGCGGATGGGGTTGGTGGGATTTTCTTTCCCGCCGGAGAGGCTTGGCGGGTGGCCTGGGAGACCGATCCCGATCTGGAGTTCTACGGATCGGACGGATTTCACCCCACCCTATTGGGGAGTTACATCGCCGCGGTCGTGATGATGGAGAAGCTCACTGGGTACGATCCTCGCGAGCTTCCCCCAGTGATCCAGGGGTCGGGGGGGGCGGTTCAACTCGATCCCGAGGTCGCGACGCTGATCCACGGTGCGGCGGCGGAGGCGAATCGCCGGTTTCCCGACGGGGGATAGGCCGAGGGAGGGTTTAGGGGAGGTGACTACCAGCGGTTGAAAGACCCCGTCATTTCTATCACAACACGGAATCCGCCGACGCTTTTGGGTAGGGCCTTCCGCGCACTCTCGTCCTTGACATAGACCTTGAGGCAGGGCTTTCCCCCACTCTCCCCGATGGCTGTACCCGTCACCCCAGGCTGGCCCATGACGCTGCTCGTGAGTTTTCGGTGGGCCGCTTCAAGCTTCGGATCCATGATCACCCGCCGTCAACCCGGACGCCGAATCGATCCAGAACCAGATCGATGGGGTTGGCGATGGTGCTCGTGGCGCTTCCAGCGAAGAGGAGGCCAACGGGTCGGCGGTCAGCCGTCAACAGCCCTCTCGAGACGATCAACGAGCCAGAATCCCCTCCGGTGCTGAACCCATCCCCGGAGATCACTATCTGACCCTCGAATCGAGCGTTGCCAGTCCGATAGTTGACGTCGATGGTGGCGTTGAGCCCCGTAACCCGCCCCACGGTGTGGCCCGTCGTTCGCCCGTACTTCTGGACCTTCATCCCCAGAGTGGCTTCGAAGGTCTCGGACCTGGGGCTTCCATAACCGTCTTCGGGCGTCTCGGTGCCCAGGTCATCGGCAGTGGTCAATGCCAAGGCCGCGTCCATCCGGTTCATGGGGCAAGCCATCCCCCCGCAGAACTGGATAGGCTCGAAGTCAAAGAGGGTCGCCAGGGCGTCGTCAGGATTCCTGCCGCCGTCAGCGACGCCGGGCTGGAGGAGGTTGTCCCCCTGCCTACCTCCATTGTTGGCGGCGAAGACATGGTTGTTACTGAGGGCGAAGATCCGATTTCCGTCGGTGACCCGAGCCCCTATGGTACCAGCCGTAATATCCGGGTGGCCGGTGCTTACCCCGATGGGGACGGGCCTGGGGAACCCGGCCTTCGGATCGACTTCTGCGTTTTGGTTAAGGGAGGCTCCACCAGGTGGGTCGCCCAGGCTCACGAAGCGCCCGGTGACCTCCACACTTACGGGCACCCCCGCCACTGATTGCGGAAGGGCGGCCACTCCAAGTGCAGTAATGTACACCTTCACCACCGCTTGCCCTGAGCCACTGAAACCAACGGCCGTCCCCACCACGCCCGGACGGGCGAGCCACTCGTCGGTGACCTCGGCCTGGGCCGCGAATGCCGCGGCGAGCGATAGTTGAGACGGACTCCGATCCAGAGACGGCACCCCGGGCGTGAAGAGGTCCACCACCAGTGCCAGCATCAGGGCTAGCCAGGATCGAAGACTTCGTTTCCTTACCACTTGATCCTTTCCGAACACGTGAATGAGTGGGTCTCAGCCCCGCCCTCCTGCCCACGGAAACAGGGCCGCCCTTTCTTCCTTACGGTATATTGGACGGTCCTGTTCCGTTTTGGGTTGCGACCCGGGTACTGCGCCTCGCTAACCCCCGTTGGCTCCGTCCCCCTTCAAGGCCTTCACGATCCGGTCGTGAAGGTCTTCCAGATGGGCTTGCTTAATCCCGGTAGCGCCTGTTGCAGCGCTTTGAATCTGGGCGTCCAGCGCTTTCAGATCGGCCCGCACAACCGCGTAGATATCCGATAGTTCCGGATCCAACTGGGGCCTCGTGGCCCCCCTCCCTCTTCCCGGTTGGGCCGTCTCGGAGGGTGGCGGTGGATTGATTTTCCTATCCAACGTGGCGATGTACGCCCGCTGAAGGGTTCGGCGGTAGACGTCGATTTCCTGCCTCGTTGCCAGTTCACTGAACAGACCACGCCTCAGGTCGCTCAAAAGCTCCATGGGGGAATAGGCGGTTCCCCGCGGGGCTCCGTCGGCATGCTCACTCAACCGGATGAGGCGGTCGTCTCGAAGAACCGAGTTGAGAATGCTGGTCTGGGCAGATGTGATCCGTGCTACGTTTCCGCTGGGCTCGATGCGGCGGAGAACGTCGTCCACCAGGAAGAAGGTGGGGGTGGGAAAGGCGTTTTCGACTAGAAAAGTCACAGCCCTTCGCTGCCGTTCCCGATTTACCGGAGTAAACCGAAGCGCGTCCTGGTTACCGTATTGCTCTCGGGAATCGACTCCTCCAACGATGTTCGCCACGTGGCCCAGCTCGGTTCGCCACTGCCCAATCAGTCGACCATACAGCATGTCCAGATTGTCCCACCCTTCCATGGGTTTTCGAGTGGCTGGGATCAGATATGCCACCTCTCGCTTGATGTTTGCGATTCCCCAACCCGTGGCCTTCACGGCATCCTCATCACCAACGGCTTCGGATTGGGCCAAAGGATCGGACCCCGAGGCTCCGGACGTGTTGAAACGGAGCCAGGGTTTCGTGTCCTGTTCCCGTGCCCAAGCGTCCAGGGTTTCCTTTTCATCTTCTGGGCTCTGGGCCGACGGGATCGGTTTGTAACCCCACATGGTGGCGTAAATGTCATAGGGGCCGATGCCCGGGATCAGGAGCTCGACGGGAATGTTGTCCTCCGGTTGGGCGAGGTAGTTGAAACGGGAGTAGTCCATGATGCTGGGCACGTGCCCCCATTCCTCCAGGTAGGACGCGCTCCGGAGCGAATCCACGGGATAAACTCCGCTCGACTTGAAGTTGTGCGGGAACCCGAGGGTATGCCCAACCTCATGAGCAAGGACATACCTCAGGAGCTCACCCATGAGGTCTTCAGGGAAGGGGAAGCTTCGGGCTCGAGGATCCGCCGCCGCTGCCTGGGTGAAGTACCAGGAGAGCAGAAGCTGCTGGACGTTCTGATAAAACTGGATGTGGGCGTTCAGGATCTCTCCGGAACGGGGGTCATGGACGTGGGGACCTGAAGCGTTCTCAGTCGTGGAGGGGAGCCAGCGCACCACAGAGTAGCGCGCGTCCTCCGGAGACCAGTCGGGGTCGTCCGGGGCCTCCCTGGCGATGATGGCGTTGCTGAAACCTGCCGCTTCGAAAGCCGGCTGCCAGTCCTCGATGCCCTTCTTGAACCACGGCACCCACTTGTCCGGCGTCGCTGGATCGATGTAATACACGATGGGCTTCACCGGATCCGAGATCTCGGCATCCGGATTCTGCTTCTCCAGGCGGTATCGTGCGATGTAGCACACCTCCTTCACCTGCTGATCCTCATCATCCGTGTAGTCGGTGAAGTTCACCGAGAAATAGCCGACTCGATCGTCGCAGAGTCGGGGCTGCATGGGCTCGTCCGGAAGCCTGTGGAAGCTCCAGCTCATCTGGATGGTGTTGGAGGGGTTCGTGTTCTGAGTCCCCCCTCCCCTTCCCGGTGCGGGCGCAGCAGCGGCCCGACCCCCTCCGCTCGACTGGCCGAAGGTCAGAGTAGAGTACACGTTCACGTTATCCGGGAAGGGTGTGGCCTTGTCGATCCACGACCGATCGGCATCAACGGTCCCCGGAATCCGAGAGCCCGGACCCAGCTCCTGTGGCGGGCGGATGAAGAGGTCCGACACGTCGATGACCGGTGCGTTTCCAGCCCCGTAAGCCTCGACGTCGAACCCTGCCACGATGGGGCTCACGTTCGCGTTGGCCATGGCCAGGTACTCGGGGGTGGAAGGATCGGCCATGGCTTCATAGGACACGGTCCGCAGATAGACCCGGTCGTCTTTCACCTCCCACCGGAGAACGCGGTTGCCCACCGACTGACCTCCATATCCCGAACCCAAGACCGTTTTGGCGATCTCGGTCACGAGGAGTTGGTCTTTGCCGAGCTGGTTCTCTGGGATTTCGAACAGGAGCTGCGAGCCAATGCGATGGACAGTGAATAGCCCGGTCTGAGTTTCAGCCTCGTCCGTCACAACTTCTGCGTACGGCTTGGGGCTGGGCTCAGTCTCCTGGGAGCCGCCTCTGGCTCCGCGTCCTCCAGGAGTAGCTGGGGCATCTCTCTCGGCACCTGCTGCCGGGGCGGTGTTCTCGCCAGCAGGCGTGGGAGAGGAAACGGGGTCAGGCCGCCCGCAGGCGACCACCGCAAACAGCGCGGCAACGGCACAAATCGGAAGCACTCTCATGAGATTACCGGGGTTGAGAGTGAACGTGTGAACAGCGTCCGTCGGCATCCGGCGGTGGCTGCCCGCTGACTGGCATCGCGTTGGGGAGGGCCTACCCGCCGCAGGGCCATCCAGGATTCTCCGGTACGGCGAGTAGGATGTCAAGCTGGCGTCGGCCTGGG
>JBDHMC010000135.1:0-6360 GCA_039656355.1 Gemmatimonadota bacterium
GGTGCAGCAGAAACGCTCCTTTCGACAGGATCGTGCCCATGGTCGCTCCTTGGTTACCCCCCCCAAACCTCCGTAGCCACCCGCAGGAAGTTCTCGGCCAAAATCTTCTCCACATCGGTCTCCGAGTACCCGTACCGAAGAAGGCCATCGGCTACATCAACGATCTGGCCATAGTCTTCGAAGCCCTCCACCTGCCGTCGGGGAGACCGGAAGTCGGAAGTGACATGCTCATTGTACTGGGCGGCAATGTCCGGATACTCGGGAGGGGTAAAGGGATCGTGGGGGTGGTCAGGGTAGGTTCCAATGGACATGTCGGTGCTGATCGCCACGTTGTCGGTGTTCCCGGCCATATTCACCACATGATCGATAAGCTGAAAAAACCCCTCCAACGTCGGGCGTTCTGTGGTATTGGGCCGCATGCAAAGTGGCCCCCAGGACACCAGAGTAATTAATCCGTCCCTGGAAATACAGGCACGTATCTGCTCGTCATCGATGTTCCTGGGGTTGGGGACGAGGGCGCTGGGGTTGGAGTGGCTGAACACACAGGGGTGTGCGCTTCGATCCATGATCTCCAAGGTGGCCTTTTTGCCGGTGTGACTGCAGTCCAATACGATTCCGACCCGGTTGCACTCCTCCACTACTCGTTGGCCTAGGCGGCTGAGGCCACCATCGGTCCGGTCCAGGGCTCCATCTGCCAGTTGGTTTGTCGCGTTGTAAACCAGGAGCATCATCCGAAGCCCAAGGTCGGCGAAGGCCTGAATCCGACCGAGGTCGTACCCCACCCAATCCCCATCCTGGGCGGCCAACAAGAGCCCTGCTTTCCCCTCCCGTTTTACTCTCCGGATATCGTCCACCGTCTTTACCACTTCCAACCCTGAATGCTCCGCGGCCACCCCGTGCCAGTACATGATGCCGTCTGTGGCAGCCCGAACATCAGCGTGGGGGTCCCACGCCGTAACTCCATAGGCGGTGACGCCGTGAAGATGAGCCAGATGGAGATCAGCGTCAGGCCAGATCTGCATACAGGGATCCACGTAGATGAACGGTGGATTCGAGTCCAGGACCGTGTGGACGGACTTGCCGTGTGAGGCTTGTTGGGGTGCCCTGGTTTTGGCGTCACCGAGGTCGATTGCGTTAGGCGGGATGGCGCCAAAGGCTGCGCCACCGGCCGCGGCTCCAAGGGCTGACCCACCCACTCCTGCTACGGTGGCTTTCTTGAGGAAGTCGCGACGGGGAAGTGTCATTTTGGGGCTCCTTGGGATCAACGGGTTGCGGGAGCCTAGCCGCCCTGACTCCCCCTCGTCAACGCATAAGAGCGAACATATTCCACGTTCAGTTCGTCCCACCCCACGCCCAGGATGTAGTCTTCCCCGATCTCCGCGGGGTTGAAGTTCTCCGGCAGGGTGACGCGCCCCACCAGGGCACCGTCCGGATCGAAAACGTTCCAAGCTCGGTTCTCGAAACCGGGCCGTTGGAAGTCCTGGACCCAGAGGTAATCCATCCTGTCGCCCAGAAGGTTGGCGTGGGGAGGGAAGAACCCGGGGAGGGGAAGGGATCCGAGCTGAGCCCGGATTCCGGCCTCCTGGTCAGGGCTTCCAACCTGCTCAACGACCCGCTCGATGTGGTTCTCCCCGTCGGCAACGGTAACGGGAATGGGCTCGTGGGCCAGGCGGATCAACCGCGCCAGATTCCCGGAGGGGTCATAGACCTCGATTTCATACTGGTCCTGAGCACTGAAAAAGAGGTACCTGGGGGAGACGGCTGCCACAGGAATCTTCGCAAAGGGAATCACTGCCGGTTCGGAATCGCGCCCTTCTCCTTCCAGGTCCTTGATGAAGAACTCCGCACCATCCTTTTCTCCGAAATCTGCGGCAAAGGAGCCGTCCAGGTTGCTGGACCGATAGAAAGTACCGGCCCGGTTCATGCCGTTTTTGAGCTCCCCGATTTTTCGCATGTCGAAAGCTCCCCCGTACACGGTCTGCCCATTAGCGAAGCTCCCTGCTGGGTTAAGGAACCCCCCAACGTCGTCCGACACTCTGGAAAGTCCCACGAACCCTTCATCGGGATGCACTGAGGTGATTCGATGGTGAGCCCGGTCCACGACGATCAGGGTGTCTCCCACGGACCCGGCAAGGGCAGGCATCTCGAACTCCTCCGGGCCCCCGCCCCGCTGGCCGAAGCTCTGGATATGGGTCCCTTCGGCCGTGTAGATGCGGATCTCACGACTGCTGGAGTTCACCATGCCGATGCGACCGTCTCTGAACCGGTGAACCCCGGCCACGCCGAAGAATTGGTAGACATCGTCCCCCTCCACCGTGCCTATGGAAAGAGAGGGGTCCGAGGCCACCACCCAGCCGCCGCCGTCGGCCGGGGGCGGGCCGGAGTTCTCCACGATGATTACCCCGGCAGAGTCGGTTCGAGTAACGACGGAGTTCGAGGAGGAGTCGAAGGTGCAGGAGAAGGTGAGAATCGAGAGGAAGGCCACAATAAAGCGAGCCTGCGTAGCCCTCGCCGGTGTAGATGGGTTGTTGAGGCTCTTCTGATTCATGGGGTCTCCATTCATTTGAGGCGTCCCACGGGCCGCAAAGACTCTCCAATAAAATAAGGCGTCAACGTCGCATGCGCTCCCCGGATTTTGACGTAGTTTGGGATGAGGATTACGTAGGCTCTGGTGGGGAAAGAAGAATCTGAGCTGGAGAATCAGGATGATGCGTTTAACGTACACCCTCTCCCGGATCGCCCCGGCGCCTTTCCTGTTGGCGGCAATCCTGCTTGGTCTACCAGCCTGCTCCGGCGATGGTTGCCCCACCTGTGTTGATGGGGTCGATCCTGAAAGGCTCATCGACCCCATCACCTTGGGTGACGGGAGCGGCTACCCCGGCGCGAGTTGGGCGGTGGCACCGGATCCCAAACTCCTGGGGTGGTCGCAAAAGAGACTCGATACCGCAACGGACTATGCCGAGTCCTTGGGCTCCGATGGGCTCATGGTGGTGGACCGGGGTGTGGTGGTGCTGGAGCACGGCCGTACCTCCAGGAACCTCATCGTGCAATCGTGCCGGAAGAGCTTCCTAAGCGCACTCTACGGGATCTACTACGACCAGGGCCTCATCGACCTGGATGCCACCATGGAGGAGCTGGGCATCGACGACCTTCCGCCTACCCTCACCCCCCAGGAAAAGCAGGCCACGGTGGAGCAGCTTTTGATGGCGCGTTCGGGGGTTTACCATGAAGCTGCCGCCGAAAGCCAGAGCATGAAGGATGCCCGGCCGCCACGCTATAGCCACGCCCCCGGCACGTTTTGGTACTACAACAATTGGGATTTCAACGTCCTGGGGACTCTCTTCATACAACTCACCGGTAAGGACATTTTTCAGGCTCTTTACGACGATGTTGCCTTGCCCCTTCAGATGCAGGAGTTCCAGCCCGGCAACGGCTCGTACTACTACCAGGCCATGTCGGAGCATCCGGCCTACCACTTCAGCATGTCCCCCAGGGACATGGCCAGGTTCGGCCTCCTTGTCCTCCGTGAAGGTAGGTGGCGGGATGGGTGGATCTTCCCGGCATCCTGGGGGGATCGAATGCTTACGGCCTACTCCGACGCCGGGAGTACATGGGACTACGGGTACATGTGGTGGGTCGGGGATCCGCAATCTTGGGGTGGGCATACCGTCTACGCCGCCAGGGGCGGGGGTGGGCAGGCCATCTTCGTGGTGGAAGACATGGAGGTGGTGATCACGCACAAAGTCGATAATGACACTTGGACACGCGGTTGGAATCAGGTGAATCAGCTGGTGGCGATGATCCTTGATGCGAAGGTGTTCTGAGCTGGCCCACCGGACCTTCTTCTTTGGGATTCCTAAACGTATGGAATGACTGGATCTGTCCCGCCGGAGTCCTCGACCGGACCCTCGCCGAGTTTTCTGGCGAGGAGGTTCCTCAGGGGTGGGGCGAAAGCCCAGTAGTCCTCCATGGTGGCAATGGCCACGAAGGTGGGTGGAGGCTCCGACCGGCTCTCCCCCCTCCAGCCGAATCTCCCGTCGGGGTACTCCTCGATTCGAGAGCGAAGGACGAAACCGATGGGTCCCCGGGATGCTCCTATATGAAGGAGGGAGAGAGTGGGGAGGGGCCCCAGGATGAAGAAGACCCCCGGCTTATTCAGGAACGGACGGAGAGATGGATCCCCAAGGGGGAGAATCCCAGAGAAGTCGGGGAGATCCTCGGTGATTCTCAAGGCCCGGTCGAGGTCATCCCAGGTGTCCTTTACCATAGCCCCCAAAAATCGGTTCACCGCCTCAACGGTGATGCCCTCTGACCCTTGGGTGGAGTCCCATTCAGTGTAGTCAGTCGGATCGTGAGGATGCGGGTCCATCTTGCTTCTCCCGGGGAAACCCCGTCGTTCCGTCCAGAGGGGCGTGATTCCCCAGGATAGCATGGGAGCGTCAAAGAAGCGTCAAGCCGGTGTGTTGGTTCAGTATCGGATCTCTCGCCAGATATTGAGGTTCCGCATGAACACCTCGGTACCAACGGCATCCGCGTCAACGACCAGTGTCCACTGGAACCGGGGACTGGTGGGGAGGAGGATGGGGGACGTGGCTACCCGCTGGCGATTCACCACCAGGCTAGTTTCGCCGTCTGGCCTTATCTGGAGGGCGATGTGGGTCCAACCGGAGGTCGGGAGTGCTGCGGGTACCTTTACCCTGGTTTCCACTCCTGGCGTCAGATTCATGGATATCTCAGAGAGATCCATTTTTTCGAATTCGCGGGACGGGTAGCGTATGCACAGGACTTCTCCGCTCAGCGGGTACCCCCCGGATTCGGGGTGGAACTGTTCCGGGTCCATGTCCTGCAGGCAGAGGGCCACGTTTTGGTGGACATTCCGGTTCACGACCATCTTGAACTCGTACTCGACGGTGACACCAAGATCCATCGGGATGGCGGGGTTAAGCATCAGACCATCGGCGTATTTTTCGTCCCCTCGGAGTTGGAGGACATTCTCCCCGTCGACGGAAACAACCACTGGAGGGTGTGAGCCGAAAGGCCTCCAGCGATTGGTGTCGAGGCTGTCCCATTCCTCCCTTAGAAGAGGCGTCGGGCCCCCGGTTCCATCGTCTTCCACCACCACCACCACGGTGTCGCGTAGAGAATGCCTCCAGCGGGCTATGACCCGGGTGACCCCTGATCGGTTTCCGGTTAGCTCTCCTTCGGAGTTGAAGTTGGCCACCTCCGGGTCGAGGGTTTCCCACCAGACTCCTTCCGAGGACTCTGAATTGTCGGAAGAGATGACGTACGCCACTGGGCTGACTCTGTCTCCCCACTCGACACGGATGGTGTCATCTGTCGCTTGCACTCCCATCGAAACATCCGACACGGCATCCGGGATCCAGGAAGGCACATAATCCTGGACATCCAAGGCGGGGAAAGGGTGGCTCTCTCCGGTTTCCAGGTCTCGAAGAACAAAGGCAGCGCGCCCCTCCACTACGTCGATCTGAATTGCTGCCCTCCCGTCTGGGGAGCATGTCAGGCCCCGGCCAACGGCCGTGGGAGCAATCTGTGCGACCAGGTCCTCCGAGAGGTCGACCTTGAAAAGGTAGGTTTGGCCTTCCGGAGAGGCAGTGAGAAGAATGGACTCACCGCACCATTTGACCCGATGAATCTCTCCAAAAGCCTGAGCCCAGAGCCGATTCCCTGTCAGGGAGTAGATCGCCAAAGAATCCGAGGCGGTCCCAATAACAAAAGCCACCATATCCCCGTCGGCGGACCACGTGGCTGAGCCGACGGTGCGAGACCCATCGTAGATCAGGTGCTTCTCCCCCGACGGATGGAGGTCTGCCCAGTAGAGGGAGTGGCTGAACGGTTCACGTCCCACATTCTCCGAGGTGAAAAGCACACGAGTCCCCTCCGGAGACACGTCCTGTAGGGACTGGTCGCCGGGGCCCGGGAAGAAGGGGGTTCGTGTTCCGTCCTGGCGGATTCGCACCAGATCCGGGCCGTCGTCTGAGTCATCTGCGCCGAACCAGATGAATCCCCCACTAGGATCTCTGAAGACATGGCGGGTCCCGGGTGGTGGGGTTGGGTCGAGTTGAACTTGCTCCCACTCTTCCACGGGCTCCTTCAATATCTTGAGGGCCCGGGGGCGGTTTTCTCCCCTTAAGAACACGATGGTGCCTCCACCGTATGGCGGGGGGCCTTGCCCCACTTCCCACGGAAGAACTCCCCTCCCCCAGAGGATCCCCAACGGAAGCGCAATGAGAATGCAGACGGCCAGGGCAAGGATCCCCTGGTTATTGGAGAGCCATCGATCTTTCAGCGGGGGTTCCGGAAGGGAACCGGCCAGATGGGTGGTGGCCGTATCTCGAAGGA
>JBDHMC010000136.1:0-7834 GCA_039656355.1 Gemmatimonadota bacterium
TCCCAGAGCCAGCCGGAAGAAACCCCACCCCCGACCTGCCGGGATGAACGGTCTGTCCTGGTCCTCTCACCGTCGGCGGTCCTTCGCCAAATCTTAGGAGGGGAATTCGAAGCCAGGGGGACGAGCGTCACTACGGTGGCGAAAACCCAGGACGGGATCGAGAGCCTTACCACTGCAGCCAAAGGTGGAACCCCCTTTTCGATGGCGGTGGTTGACGGGTCAATCGGCGAGGAGGAGTTGGCCCGATTCTCTACCCAGATCCGAGCCGATTCGCTTCTGAGCGACCTTCCTCTGGCCAGACTGACCAATACTCACACCAACGCCGGCGCTGCCGGGAATCTGGGTTTCGATCTGGACCTGCCCAAACCGATCCTGGAGAGACGAATCCGGGATGCCATGAGGCTTCTCGAAGGGGGTAGACCAGGGGATCCGGTTGGAGAGGACCTTGATGCGTCCCAACAGGGGGCCGGAGCCGCAGCCGGATCCGACGCCAACGAGACGCTCGAGGGGCGGGTCCTCCTGGTGGAGGACGACGAGATCAATCGTCGGGTCGGGACCAGCATTCTGGAACGGTTGGGGCTTACCGTCCAGGTCGCCGTGAACGGATTGATAGCCTTGCAGGCCTTGGAGAAGGAGTCGTTCGATCTCATCCTCATGGATTGCCAGATGCCCGAGATGGATGGCTTTGAAGCGACCGGCCGGATTCGGAGGGAGAAACTGGGTGGGGATCGCGTTCCCATCGTGGCGCTTACAGCATCCGTTCTCCCAGGGGATCGGGAGCGCTGTCTGTCGGCGGGAATGGACGACTTTCTCTCCAAGCCGTTGACTTTCTCTCAACTCCGAGCGGTGGTGCAAAAGTGGCTGACTCCGGCCGGACACGAGGAACCAGAGAGTGTTGACGGGGCCTCCGATGGCTGTGACAACGATCTACCGATCTTCGACCTTGACGATGCCATGGAGAGGGTTGGGGGCAGTCCTGAGCTTCTGGCGGAAATCTGCAAAATGTTCATGGACGGCTGGCAGGAGAGCAGAGACGAGCTCGAAAAAGCCGTCGTCGCTGGAGATGCCGGAGAGATAAGGCGGGTGGCCCATCGGGTGAAGGGATCCGCCGGGAACCTCTCCGCATGCGTGGTTGCTGAAACCGCGGCAGGATTGGAACTCCTCGGATTACGAGGCGACCTCGATGAGGCGAGGGCCCTCCTGAGGCGGTTGGACCTGGCTGTGAAGGAGTTCGGTCAGGTCGTCTCAGTTACCACCGGGGAACTCGGTGACCTCTAAGGTCAGCTCTTCATAGACTACCTGACCGAAATCTCCAAGATATGGGTCGAAGAAGGAGAATATTATCGGCCCGATGCGGATTGGACCTGGTTCCAGCGGTACTACCAACCAAGTGAAGGTCCTTACCCCACCCACCACGCCATCCCGAACCTCTACGGCCGCCATGTCCCCCCCAGTGGCGATTTCGGCCCCGTAGATGGGTGGGATCTCCGGGGGAGGCAGAACATTCACATTCCCGACTCCCAGGACTCGGACGATGAGCAGTGCGGTTTCCCCTACTGCCAACCGCTGGGGGGTGACTCCGGCTTCCATTCGGTATCGTCCAACCGCCCCAGCGTATCCAGGAAGATCAGGGGCTTGTGGCACAGGGAGGACAGAAAGGGCCATGGGGTCGGTGGCAAGCGTATCCCAGGAAAGAACGCCAGGGGGGCGACTCGCCGGGGAAGGCAGAAGGAGTTTTGCCGGCGGAATGAGGTACTCTCCGGACTGAAGGGGAAAAAGGGCCCGCCGGAACGTGTAACTTTGGGCTACTCCTCCACCCGAGGCCGACGGAGTGGCCACCAACGGGTCTGGGACGTCAACCGTCCAAAAATCGGAAGGGGACGGCGGCAAGTATTCGGGATCCCCTCCCAGGTTGAGAAACCCACCAGGCTGGATTGCGGCGGTCCCCACAACGGTGACCTGCTGTCCGACAAAGGCCCGGACGGGAGTGATGGCGGCCGCCAGCGATGCTTCACCTCCAGGTGTCTCGGTCCAGGCTGAAAACTCGAACAGCTCAGGGACAATTTCGGGCCACCAGGGATCTCCGGTGGCGGTCTCTGCCCATCCACCACCCATGCCCTCTGGCCAGCGGCCGCCGGGAAGGGGTGGAAGGGACGGGCCCCAGCCGGCAGTCCCTGGCGCGAGTTGGCCCGGAACTCCCAGGTTCCCCTGCCAGGGGTCTCCCTGAGGGGCATAGGGGTTGGGTTGTGGGATCAAGCCCGGCCATCCCCCCCCTCCGGGTGGGGCAAACCCGGGCCAGCCCATTCCCGCCTGTGGGTTTAGGCCCGGGGCCGATCCGGGAGGAGCCAGGGGCCATCCTCCGTTCGGGCCGTAAGGAGAGGGCATCCAACCTTGGCCCCCAGGGAATCCGCCGTAGTTGCCATAGGCGCCGTTTCCGCCAAAACCGCCGAACCCACCGAACCCACCATAGCCCCCATAACCGCCATAGCCACCGAAGGCGCCGTATCCTGGATACGGTCCGTATGGAGTGGGTCCGAAGAGCCCCCATGGGTACTGAGAGGCGTAGGGCGGGTACCCCCACCACTGCCCATAGGCCCCGGGGACCCCTGAGTAACCCTCCCCCATCTCCCCTGTAAGCGGAGGAGAGCCCTGGGGGAGCACGGGATAATCGGGTGCGCCTCTCGCTCGCTCCCTCTGCTCGGGCCTCTGCCGGTTGGCATTGGGCCAGATCAAGGGAGCAGCACTCACCGACAAATCGGGCCCGTCTTTGGTGAAGACCTCCCCGGCCAGCACTACCTGAACGGGGGAAAGTTGATAGGTGCCCGGAATCTCACCGATAAGGACGAACTCCCGTTCCAGGACCCACGCGCGGGAAGATCCGGTTCCGATACCCGCGGAGACCCGATCCCGGATATCCTCGACGTAGATTCCGTCGGGCGGCACCAGGTCCACCCTGTCCGGTAGCCCTGCATGGGAAAGGACGCGAACGGTGAGAACCGCCCGATCACCCACACGGATGGCGCTGGGCCGAATCCCCACAGATATGTCCGGGCCCTGCTGAAAACCCAGAGCCAAGGCCAATACGGCCGTTCCTACGGTCACCATGGCGGTCCCCTTCTTGGGAGCGCTGTGTTGAAAAGGCCGTCGCGGAGTCTGTCGCGAATCACTCCTAAGGTTCCCTCCTTCTCCATCAGACGGAAAGAGGCTAGGAGCCGTCTCGCGGCTTCCTCCGATAACCCGGAGCCTGAATCCAGCCTCCTGAGTTCGGCCGATTCACCTTCACCGATTCCCTCATCTTCAGTATCGGCACCACCTTCCCCAACCTGTTGCGTCGGTTCGGATTCCGGCGCAATGAGTTCTGTACGCGAGGAGTCGGCAAGCCGCCTCAGCGCCATCTCCAGGTTCCAGGCGGGGGCCTGGGATCCGGGTGCCAACTTGAGGGAAGCTCCTGCGAGCTCAATGGCCTCCCGAGCCGCTTGGACGCCCAAGGATCCATCTAGCTCCATCGCCGTTTTGAGGGAGAGAAGGCCTAGATTGTGGAAAGCGGCGCTGGCGAGGCTCGAATCTCCCTCCTGGATCACACCGAGGAACTCCTCCCTGGCTTCCTGAAACTCTCCCTTTTCCAGAAGCTCTACACCCCATCGGAGGCGGGCCTCAGGGAGGCTCTTCGAGGACGCTTCCCAGGAGACGGATCCAAGCGTGAGTATGAGGAAACCCCAAAAGGCGGCACCGTAGGTCCGACGGGAGCTTCGGAGTTTCCACCGTTTGCCGCTGACACCCCCGGTCATCATATCCATGCGGAACCCTTCTTCCTCTCAAACCGACCCGGAATGGAGGCTTCGAGCAGAAGGGCAAAGAGGGCTATTCCGGCTAGCCAGACCCATCGATCCACCCCTTCCAGGACCAGGTCCGATGATTCGTCCATTCCAAGAGCATTCTCGAGCCAGACCAGCAAGGAGGTCATTCCTTCTGGGTCATGGGACGAGGCGAACCGGCCCCCTCCCTCTTCGGCCAAGGTGCGGAGTAGGTCGGGATTCGCTCGGGAGAAGGGTGAAGGAGTGCCGGATCCGGGGGTCTCTTCCCATTGCCGGGGAAGAAGCCCGGCGTTTTCGGGTCCCATGGGAACCACGCCGCCCTCTTCGGTTCCGAAGGATACGGCAGCCAATATTCCCCCGGCCTTCCGGAGGGCCATGAGGGCGGGCATCAACTCTGCTGTGGTCGTGGGGTCTTCTCCGTCAGACAGTAAGAGGAACACCGGCGACTCCGCTTCGCCCAATCCCTCCGCGACTCTGGCGCATTCCATCAGGACCGGTTCCAGGTCTGTACCCTGGCTTGTGACCATGTCGGGTCTCAGAGATTCCAGATAGGTGAGCAGGAGATCCCTGTCGGGCCCGGCGGGAAGAAGGGGGTATGGTTCCCGTGCAAATACGGTCAGGGCCATGGATGTGCCGGGAAGCCGTGCTGCGATTCGCCGAACAAGGAGTTGGGCAGCTCCCAAGCGTCCCCACGGAACATCCTCCACTCCCATGGACCGGGAGATATCCAGGACAAGAAAGAGGGGTGCCGTGGTCCGGTAGGCCTGCACTTCACGGCTTCCGATGTTGGGGCCTGCCAGGGCTATGACCAGACATGCTCCTGCAGTGACCAGGAGTCCTCCCCTGAGGATCCAGCGCCCTGGACCGGGTGCCGAGGAGGGTTCCCCAGGCCAGAAACGGTCCCTGGGTTCAGAGGATAAGTAGGCCTCTACCTGACGGAGCCGACGGGACCGAACCAGGGCGGAGATTGCCAACACGCCCACGAACAGGGGCAGGGCCCAAAGGGCCTCTGGGGTCGTAAACACTATGAAACCCTCCCTCTTGGAAGGGCCCCCAGGACCGCCTCCAGTAAGAAAAGGAGGATAGCTGCCCAGAGAATGCCACGGTGACGGGACTCGAAGGTGAAGCCAGCCTTTTCCGTAACCGGTCCCGTCTCCAGCTCGTTTATGGCGGAGAGGACCGATCTCAGACCCGCGGCGTCTTCAGACCTCAGGTAGCGCCCATCTCCGGCATCCACGATTGCGCGCAAAAGAGGCTCATCCAACGGCTCTTCGCCGTCGGCGCTTCCGATCCCCACAGCGTGGATGCGAATCCCCAGGATTCCTGCGGCCTCTGCCGCCGATAGCGGCTCCAGGGATCCAGAGTTGCTCCTGCCGTCCGTGAAGAGGATGACCACTCTGGAAGGGGTGGCGACGTTGAGGGTGCCGTGGGCTGCGAGTCCGAGTCCCGTCCCCAAAGCGGTGCCCTCGTCCAGACTTCGGACCCGAACATCATCCAAGACTTCCAGGAGGTGCTGGTGGTTGGTAGTGGGCGGGACTCGGGTCAGGGCGTTCTCTCCGAAGGTCACCAGGCCAATGCGGTCCTGAGGGCGCGCCCGAATGAACCGGGCGATCTCATTCCGGGCCATGTCCAACCGAGAACCCCCACTCGGGCTCTCCAGGCCCATGGATCCAGACAGATCCAGGGCGATCATGAGGGCCAATCCCTCTTCCGGGGGGAGGGGGCGCGCCAGGCGGGTTCGGGGTCCTGCAAGAGCCAGAATGAGAAGGGCCATGGCCCCAAGTCGCAGGTATCCCGGGACAAAGTGGGGGACCTTCTTCCCTTCGCTACCCGTCTCCTCGCTTCCCAGGAACTGCGGTAGGGTGGACTGAACCCGGGCGAGCCGCCAAATCCACCAAACCAGAAGACCGGGAAGGAAGGCGAGGCACCACGGCCGGACGAGCTCAAACATTCGAGGCTCCCACCCCGGCACCGAGGGCTCTATCATCGGCTGATTCGAGCCAGGACAATAGATCTTCCTGAAAGGCCCTGGCGTCTTCGGGTGACGGTAACGTCTTTCGAAATCTTGCGTGATCGCCTTTCCGTAGGACTCTCTCGAGGCCTCCGAGGTCCATCCACGGACGGACCTCCAGCAGAACCTCCATGAGTTCCGGGGTGGTGCAGCCGGCCAGGCTCGTGGAGGTTTGGGCTTCCAGTAGCCTTCTCAGGAGAGGAGGTGTCTCGTCGAGGACTCTTAATGCGTCAGAAGCCGAAGAAGGCACGTCCTGGAGGATCTCCCGCAGCTGGGCCAGGAGAGACTGGCTTCCTCCGGGGTGTCCGGAGGCAGAGGCTGGGGCCAGAACTTCATCCTCTGTTTCTGGCCTCTTCCGTGTCGCCAGCAACCCGATTCCGCTCAAGAGAAGACCGGTGAGGCTAAGGAGGGTCGCCGGCCTAGGACCGGGGCCCGACCGGGGTGGAGAAAGAGGAGGAGCTGGCTCTATCGCCGCTCCTGGGGGCGGAAGGACCCGCCCAGAGGTACCTGGATTGTTCGGATTCCCCCTCGACCCTCTATCGCATCAGGTTCCCGCACCCGGAGGCTGAGTGAGGGGAGGGGCCGGTAGCCTGTCCTTAGGGGAACGAGGGGGTAGGCGATAGTCCAATCCACGCCATCTGAATCCAAATCCGCTTGGTTTAGTTGTGCGGGACCCGCAGAATGAAATCCCCGGAGGCCCTGGATGGTATCAGGGACTTCGAGGACCCAACCCGCCGGTGACCGAAGATGGATTTCCAGGGTGAATAGCTGGCCAAGGCGAACCGCCGGGGGGTTGGCCTGGACGGAGATACCCTCCCACACCTGGGAGTGACCCGGGGTTGGATTGAGGATCAGACCTCCAAGCAGAAGGCTCCCCAGGAAGGTTGGATGCCATCTTACCCTACGCACGGGACGAGCCCCCCCCTGGACCCCTCCCGGAGGCCGGGTGCGTAACCCGGATCCGGGATTGGAACAAGTGTCTCCTGATTCCTTCAAGGAGGGGTTCGTCCACATCCAACGTCCACTCCTCTAGCCCGATGCGCCGGAAAAGCGCCGAGGTCTCCCGTTCCCTGTCCTCCAATAGAGTCCGAAGCTCCTGAGCCGAATCAGAACCCCGATACGTCCGGAGCTCACCACTGATGGGGTCCTGTAGGAGAAGGGATCCCGTGGCAGGGAGGGCTCCTTCGCTGCTATCCCTCACCCGGACAGGGATCAGGACATGCCTGGCCCCTAGGGCCTCCAATCCTTTCCCAAGATCCGAAAGGTCAGAGAGGGGGAGCTGGAAGTCCCCGACCAGAAAGACTCGAGCCCTTTGGTTCAACAGGAAACGGGCCTTGGAAAGTCCTTCGCGCAGGGGCACGGGGGGTTCCGTCGAGGGTGGAGCCATGAGTTCTGAAAGGATCCGGGGCAGCTGGGTTCGCCCATTCCCCGGCCGGACGATCCGATCGTCCCCGCTCCCTGATATGAGGAGGCCGACCCGATCCCCGGCCCGGAGGCCGATGGCCGCCATGAGAGCCGACGCCTCCATAGCCCTGACGGCCTTCACATCCCCGCGACCTGCCCTGAGGCTGGGTGTCTGGTTCAAGATCACGAGAACCGGGAGCTCCCTTTCCTGGGAAAACTCCTTTACAAAAAGGCGGCCACGGCGGGCCGTAACCCGCCAGTCGATGCCTCGAGCCTCATCTCCAGGTTGGTACTCCCGGACGCCGGATACTTCCACCCCACGCCCCAGGACCGAAGAGGGATTGTCCCCCTGAGCGAGAGAATCGGCCATTGCGTTGAGCCTGAGTTGAAGGCCCAGGGATGCTTTGTGGAGAACCGAGGCGAGGTCGGATGGGGTCCCCATTGGGGAAGCCCGGGAAGCAGGCCAGATCACTGTGATGTCTCACGGAACCGGAACGAAGGAGAGGATCTGGTCGAGAATGTCGTCGGGGCCGATACCCTGAGCCTCGGCTTCGAATGTGATGACCAGCCGGTGGCGAAGTACATTCGGCGCCAAGGCCTTCAC
>JBDHMC010000137.1:0-6304 GCA_039656355.1 Gemmatimonadota bacterium
CGTTTCCTATCTGCGCGAACTCCGGGCATCGGGAAAACGACTGGCGGTGGCTGCCGACGACATCGAGAAGTTCGGCGGCTGGCCCGGGACTCGGGAATGGGTCTACGAACGCGGTTGGCTCGACAACTTCATCCGGGCGATGAAGAAGATGGAAGAGGAGGGAGAGGTAAAGCTGGCCACCTTCGCCCAGGTCTTGGCGGAATTGCCCAGCGGCGGGCCCGTGTACCTACCCTCGTCCTCCTACCGGGAGATGGAAGAATGGGCGCTCCCACCGGAAGCCTTCCATCGGCTGGAGGAGTTGAAGGAGGCTCTAGGGGAGGAACGATTCTCGCAGGGAGACAGCCCCCTCATTCGGGGCTCCCATTGGCGGAATTTCCTGGTGAAGTACTCCGAGTCGAACCGCATGCACAAGAAGATGCTCGCTCTCTCCAAGCTGTGTCGGGACCGGGGTGACCCCCCGGAGGCTCGGCGGGCTCTTGGCGCGGCTCAATGCAATGACGCCTACTGGCACGGTGTCTTTGGGGGCCTCTACCTCCGACACCTTCGCGACACGGTTTGGCAGAAGCTCTCTGAAGCTGAAGGGCGCCTTCGGATCGGTGAGGGCCTGGCCTGTGAGCGGACCGATCTGGACCTGGACGGTCACGAGGAACTCTGGGTTCATTCCGCCAGCTTTTCTGCACTGGTGAGCCCGGTCCGGGGTGGCTCTGTGGAGGAACTCACCCTCTTCTCGTCCGGGGTAAACCTCGCGAATACTCTCACCCGGCGGCGGGAGGCATACCACGAACAGCCCGGCTCGGCAGAGGGCAGCTCTGGGGAGGACGATCCAGCCGTTCGGGAGGGAGAGGCTTCGACAGCTCCGTCCATCCATGATATCGAAGAGGATCTTCGGTTTACCACGCTTCCTCCTGTGGACGACGACGACAGGGCACTATTCCAGGATAGGATTCTTCGGGGCGACCTGGAATTCGAAGCGTACCAATGTGGGGATTATGACCCCTTTCACACCTGGACCACTCAAAACCTCGAGGTCCTGGCCGTGGTTGAGGGGCGACCCGTTGACGGTGATGAGGGCGGAGACCCAAAGCCTCGGTGGGTGGAGATCCGCCTCGGCGACTCCCCGGATGGAGCCTTCGAAAAGCGGATCCGGTTCGGATCAAACGGAGCGCTGGAGGTCCTGTACAAGTGGGACCCAACTGGATTTCCTGAAGACGCCCTCTTCACTACGGAGCTCTCTTTGGGAGCCGAGGCGGAGGTAACGGCCTACCCCGAGTCTGCCTCATGGCGTTTTCCCATCTCCACGTTCTCAAAATCGGAGCGGGGCTTCGATGAGACGATCCAGGGAGAGTCGGTGACCATCCGGTGGCCCGTCGGTTCGGGCTGGGGCAGGGTGCGGTTGGCCCGAAAATAATCCCTCCCGACCTAACTCGAGGATCCCATCTCGACCCCCCCCGTTTACCTCCCTACATTGAGGCCACTCTCTCGGGGCGAGGCCCTAGGCTCGAGTCTTCGGTGCCACCCCCGAGTACGACAATCACGGTTGTGAAAGGGAACCGATGAAACGGATTCTCGTGACAGGAGCTTCGGGGCAGGTGGGGTCGGACCTGGTGCTTGCGCTCCGCGATCGGTACGGTGGCGACAACGTTCTGGCCACGGACATTCGGGAGCCTCAAGGAGCCCTGGCGGAAGGCGGCCCCTTCGAGCTTGTAGACTGTACGAACAACGGTGTCATGGACCAAGCGGTGGTCCGGTTCAAGGCGGACACCATCTATCACCTGGCAGCGATCCTTTCAGCTGTCGGAGAGGCTGATCCCCACAGGGCCTACGAAGTGAATCTGGGCGGTCTTGAGACTACCCTGGAGATCTCACGAGTCAGGCAGTGCGCAGTTTTCATACCGAGTTCCATCGCCGCTTTCGGGCCATCGACCCCCCCTGATCCCACCCCGCAGGTCACGATCCAACGGCCCACCACCATCTACGGCGTGACGAAGGTTGCTGGAGAGTTGTTGGCCGACTACTTCCACCTCCGGTTTGGAGTGGACACCCGGGGGGTCCGTTATCCCGGTCTCATCTCATGGGCGACCGAATGCGGAGGGGGCACCACGGACTACGCCGTCGAAATCTTCTACGAAGCCATCCAGAAAGGGAGCTATACCTGCTTCCTTAAGGCTGACGCCCAGCTGGATATGATGTACATGCCGGACGCCATTAAGGCCTCCATCAGCGTGATGGAAGCGGACCCTTCCAGACTGATCAACAGGAACGCCTTCAATATCGCCGCCATGCAGTTCACTCCAGAGCAGTTGGCTGATGCGATCCGAAAGCACATCCCGGACTTCGTAATCGATTACGATGTGGACCCCCTCCGGCAGGGGATCGCCGATTCCTGGCCAAAGCGATTGGACGACTCGGCTGCCCGCGAAGAATGGGGGTGGGAGCCGGACTACGATCTGGACGCCATGGTTAAGGACATGCTGCTGAACCTTGGGAAGAAACTGGCCTGAGAGGCGTCTTGGAGAGACGGGAAGGGCCAGATCGCCACGCGCATACAAACAGGAAGCTGAAGAGGACGGGATCCAATGCCATTACATAGACTATCGGAGGTCCTCCGGAACCACGTGTCGGATCTGGAAGAAAAGGGTACCGCCAAGGGCGCCGAATCGGTGGTCACAAAGGCCATCCCACCGGCCGGCGAACGTGGCCCCCGCTTCCTTCTGGAGGGCGAGGGCGAAAAGGAGTTCCTGAGAATGAACTCCAACTCCTACCTGGGCATGTCTCTTCGGCCGGAAGTTATGAGGGCGGAGGAGGAAGGCACTGCGCGGTACGGGGCAGGGCCCGGAGCGGTCCGCTTCATCAGCGGCACCTACGACGTGCACACAGAGTTGGAAGGGGCCTTGGCCACCTTCCACGGTCGGGAAGAGGCCATGATCTTCTCGTCGGCCTACGCCACAATCATGGGAACAATCAGCCCCCTGGTCACCAAAGAAACAGCTCTCATCAGCGACGCCTTAAACCACAACTGCATCATCAACGCGGTTCGTCTCTCCAGGCCAAAGGAGAAGGTAGTCTACCCCCACTTGGACATGGCGGCTCTGGAGAAATCTCTGGTGGAGTTCAAGGGGAAGGTGAATCGGGCGCTGGTCATCACCGACGGGATTTTCAGCATGCGGGGTGATCATGCTCCCATGGACGAGATCATGGCGCTTGCCAAAAAGCACGACGACGACTATCCGGAGAACGTGGTGGTAGTCATGGACGACTCCCACGGGGTAGGGTCTTTCGGAGAAACGGGACGCGGGACCGAGGAATACACATCCGCGCCACAGATTGACGTTCTGGTTGGCACCCTGGGAAAGGCCTTCGGGGTCAATGGAGGGTATGTGACCTCCAACGCAGCCCTCATCCGGTTCCTGAGGGAATCGGCCCCCTTCTATATCTACTCCAACCCCATCACCCCGGGGGAGGCCAAAGCAAGTCTAGCCTCTCTACACCTCCTGGACGGCCCAAGAGGCCGGGAGCTCCTCGGGCACCTCCGGTCCCTCACCCAGCGATTCGAGGACGGTTTGGGCCAGCTGAACATGGAGACCATCCCTGGGGAGCATCCAGTGGTGCCTTTGATGGTCCGGGATACGGCCAAAACCAATGCCCTGGTGGAACACCTTTACGCGAACGGGGTCCTGGCCACCGGACTGGCTTACCCCGTCGTGCCCAGGGGCGACGAGGAAATCCGGTTCCAAATCAACGCCGACCATACCGAGAAGGACGTGGACCGGGTCCTGGAGATCTTGGGAAGCTTCTAGGACAGTAGCCGGACCGGGGAATCCCTCCTCACCAGGAGTCGAAGGTGCCCAGTACCGAATCCTTCTCCGGCCAACGAGCT
This sequence comes from Gemmatimonadota bacterium, assembly GCA_039656355.1. Classification (GTDB taxonomy): domain Bacteria; phylum Gemmatimonadota; class Gemmatimonadetes; order Longimicrobiales; family Gaopeijiaceae; genus JABDNZ01. Next base: position 3,878 of record JBDHMC010000137.1, read on the forward strand.
CTCATCACGGGTGGAGCCAAGCGGCTGGGCCGAGAAACCGCCCTCGCCTTAGGGCGGGCGGGCGTACACCTGGCGATCCACTATAACTCCTCGAGGGCTCCCGCCGAGGCCTTCTGCGAGGAGCTTCAATCGGTGGGGACCGATGCGTTTCCGATCCAGGCGAACCTGGAAAACCCCGTCGAAGTTGAGTCCCTCTTCGCCAACGCCTGGGACCGGATGGAAGGTCTGGACTTCCTGGTGAACAATGCCTCCATTTTCCCGGCCGGCCGCCTGGAGGAGATGGAGCTAAGCCACCTTCATGAGAACCTTAAGGTGAACGCCTGGGCCCCGTTCCTCCTTATCCGGGCCTTCTCGAGGCGGATCCGCGGGACGGACAAGTGGGGATCCGTGGTGAACCTCCTGGACACTCGGCTGGTGGGAGGGGATCTGGCTCACGCCTCCTACCACTTGAGCAAAGCCACTCTCCGCGAGATCACTACCCTGACTGCCCTGGAATTCGCCCCGGAGCTCCAGGTGAACGGGGTGGCACCTGGAGCTGTACTCGCCCCGGAGGAGGAGGGGGAGGGCCACCTGGATCGACTCATCTCCGACCTTCCCCTGAAACGGCGGGGATATCCCAAGGACATTGCTGACGCAATCCTATTTCTTCTCGGTGCCTCGTTCGTCACTGGCCAGGTCCTTTTCGTCGATGGCGGCCGACACCTTCGCCTCGGAGGAAATACATGAGCGACAAGATCCTCATCAAAGACCTCCTCATCCGAGGCATCATCGGCATCCACGATTGGGAACGGGAGAAGAGGCAGGACATCCTCATCAACATCGAAATGGAAGCCGACTGCCGACCCGCCGGCCTGAGCGATGATTTCCGGGACGCCGTGGATTACCGGGCCGTGACCAAATCGGTCATCGGTCTGATAGAGGAATCCAAGTTCTACCTGGTAGAGAAATTGGCAGAGGAGATCGCGAAGATCTGTCTCCAAGACTCGAGAGTGGCGTTGGCCAGGGTCCGGGTGGAAAAGCCAGGGGCCGTCCGATTCTCACGAAGTGTGGGGGTTGAGGTTGAGCGCATGCGTGAATAGCCATTCCGCTCTGGCCTATGTCGGGGTGGGTTCCAACATCCGCCCGGATGAAAATGTCGTACGAGCCCTGGAGTTTCTGACCGAGACCCCTGATGTCACCCTCACTGGCATCTCCACTTTCTACCGAACCGCCGCGCTGCCGGATCCCGCAGACTCGACCGCCCCCCCAGACCAGCGCCTCCAGAATCTGGATCCCGATTTCCTCAACGGGGTGCTGGAGCTCCGAACCACGCTCATGCCGACTGAATTACTCTCGCTACTCACGAACACAGAAAGGGCTCTGGGCCGACATAGGCCAAGCAACCGATACGCTTCCAGGACGATGGACCTGGATCTCCTTCTGTTCGGCCGAAAGGAGGGGGAAGGGCACCCTCCCATCTGGGAGAAGATCGGGCCCAGCGGATACCTTGCCCACTCCGACATCGAGAGGAGGCCGTTTGTCACACATCCCCTCCTGGAACTGGCCCCGGATCTGATCCTTCCTCGCTATGGAATGCCCCTTCGAGCTCTTGCCGCGAGTTTCGACACTCCTGGGGGACAGCCGGAAACCGATTTCACGAAAACCCTCCGCTCCCGCTTTCTTTGTCCCTGACAATCGCTGGAACGTCCTTCCCGGTCGATGTTTCGGGGTACGGGAATTCCAGAAGCGGACCTGGAAGCGCTCCTAACGGAACTCCCTTCTTCCTGTGGCATACTCAGAGACGTTCCCTTCAACCGTTTCTCGAATCAGGAACGGCTCCGCAAATGAGCGAGCTCAGAAGAAAGAAGTGCAAACCATGCGAGGGGGGCATCCCTCCCATGACCCTGGAGGAGGCCATCGACCTACAGAAGGAGGTCCCCGCCTGGGAAGTGATCGACGACGGCCAAGCAATCCGGCGGATATTCACTTTTGCGAACCATTATGAGGTGATGGCTTTCGCGAACGGTGTGGCTTGGATCTCCCATAGAGAGGACCACCACCCGCACCAGACTCTTGGGTACAGCCGTAGCGAGTTGGTCTATACCACCCATGCGGTGGAGGGGCTGACTGAGAACGACTTCATTTGTGCGGCCAAGGTGGACGGCCTTCTGGACTAGCCGTCCTGCGGACTCAGGACCAGCAACCATGACCACCGTAGCTGTCATCTCCGACATCCACGCTAACCTCCCGGCTCTGGAAAGCGTTTTGGAGGACGTTGGCCGACGAAAGGGAGTCACCGGTACCTATCACCTTGGAGATCTGGTGGGCTATGCACCCTGGCCCAACGAGGTCGTGGAACTCCTAAAGCGAGAAGCCATTCCCGGAATCGCCGGGAATTACGACTCCACTGTGGCCACACGCTACGATCACTGTGGGTGCGGTTATGAG
>JBDHMC010000138.1:0-6199 GCA_039656355.1 Gemmatimonadota bacterium
AGCGAGCTTTACACCCACCCTGAAAGCGCCGAGAAACCGGCAGAGGAGTTCGTCAGGATCGAGGAGGGGGACAACTTCGGTTGGCCCTACTGTTATTTCGACCCTGCCACCGACACAAAGGTGCTTGGGCCGGAATACGGTGGGAACGGAGTCGTGACGGGCCGTTGCGCTGAGATGAACGATCCCCTCATCGACTTCCCCGCCCACTGGGCCCCCAATGACCTGGAGTTCTATACGGGAAGCCAGTTCCCGGTGGAATACCAGGGCGGGGCGTTTATCGCCTTCCATGGCTCCTGGAACCGGTCCCCTGAGCCCCAAGGTGGATACAATGTCGTTTTCGCTCCGTTCGAAGGCGATTCACCCACGGGAACCTGGGAGGTTTTCGCCGACGGATTCGCAGGGAGTGATAAGAGCCCCGGGGGTGCAGACCACCGACCGGTGGGATTGGCGGTGGGACCCGATGGAGCCCTTTACATCTCAGACAGCCAGGTCGGGAAGGTCTGGAAAGTGATGTACACGGGCGGTTAGGCCCCCTCCGGAAAACGGCGGATCCTTGCGCACAGGCTCTTGGCGTTGCGCCCCTTCCCGGACCGGTTCATGATTGCCGGATAGCAGAGGGGGAGCTTCCCTCATCACCGATTTAACCAACCGCATCGACCATGCATCCACCTTGGCACCTGGGTAATGACATCGTCAATCTGGCTGACCCCCGTCATGGCGGGAAGGCCGGGGACGAACGCTTCCTTCAACGTGTCTTCTCCGGGGAAGAACAGAGGGACATCCACTCCTCTGAACACCCGGACCGTGCCCTCTGGATCCGGTGGGCGGGGAAGGAAGCTGCGTTCAAAACCATCAGTAAATCACTGGGTATCCCTCCGACCTTTATCCACTCCCTCTTCCACGTCACCATTTTCAACTCCACGCATCCCGAAGCGGGGTCTGAAAACGTCCCCGATTTCCCCATGACTCGCTTCGGCCAGGTGCGGTATGGAGACGCGATCCTCCCTCTTCGAATCGAGCTGGCCGGCACGGCCCTCCACGCCGTTACCTGGACCCCATCCGCAACTCATACGGTGCCGCCGTTTTCTTGGGGCTCCACCCAGATCAAAGAGAAGGACGTTATGTGGCGGGACACCCTGAGGCCCGAGTTTTCCCAACTGGAGTGGGACTGTGTTTCCCACCAGGCATCGGCGTTGGCTCGCGTGGCTGCTCGCCGATCTATGGCGGTTGCTCTAGGTGTTGCCGAGGAGGACTTGGAGATCGGGTGCGGACCCGGGAATCCGGGGCGTCGAATTCCGAGGGTTCTCTTGAAGGGCCAGGAGATTTCCATCGACCTCACCCTATCCCATCACGGCCAGCTCCTGGCCTGGGCCTTTCTCCTTTCCACCAACTCCTTGCCCTAGGGTCAGTCCCAGGGTCGGTAGCGGAAGAGGAAGCTGGCCCCGAACCGCTCGAAGTAGGAGTTCCCGATGTCCGTCTCCGCCCGGGTCCATCCGAGCCGGACCGCTCCGTCCAGATTCAGGAAGAGGGGGCGAATCGCCTCCACATAGACGACCGATGCGTTGTCGGCTTCCTCCCCGGGAACCAACTGGGCGAAGTCCGTCTCGGTGAGGTATTGCTTGGCCGTGAGGTCGGCAAAGAAATTCAGGCTGAAGTCCTGCGGCACGGGAACCGATACCAGGGCCCGGACCCTCAGGGCATTGTATTCGGGGCGATTGGAGTTCGAACGGTTTACGACACCCTCGATTCCTATCTCCGCAATAATGCGGGACCTGAGAGTCCATGTCGCTCCCAGGTTCAGAGTCTTGTCCCGACGCAGTGGATCAGACGGGTCGAAGGTGCCTTGGTTCCTGTACTGGGAGGCCCGAAACCCTGTGTAGGTCCTGATGGTCCAATCCGAGCCCCAGGTAGCCCCCAACTCCACTCCCAGCATTCTCCTATCGAGGAGAGCCAGCTGGGGTGTCGGCTCGGTAGCCCCGTAGTCCGCCATCTCCCCGAATACCTGGGCGTCATAGTAGACGTCATCGATCGGATAGAGCTGGAGGCGAACCCGTCCATCGAGAGTACCATAACCCGGCTGGATGAAAAGCGGCATCGGCGGCCGGTCATCCACCGTCCGACCCGCCAAACCCCCCAGAAACCATAGCTCCCCAAGTGAGCCAGCATTCTCCCGGTAACTCAAATCCACCCTGCCCACCAATTCCCTCGGGGCGTAGTCCCGGAAAACGAAACCTCCCGCAACAAACTGCCTGAGCCCGGAATCGAATCGCAGGCTCAGGGTCCTCTCCTCTCGGTTGAAGAGGACCGCCCTGCCACTAAGGCCGAATTCTCCCACAGCCGCGGAAGCCGCATCAGTGCTGTCCACAGCCGTAACCGTGACAGCCGGGAGGTTCCCCCGGTACCCTTCCGCCGACAAACCGCCCGTGAACACCAGGTCCTGCCAAATCACCTGGGCGGATCCCTGATTGGGCAGGAATAAGCCCCCGGCCAGATAGAGGGAAAAGAGCAGGGCGGGTGAGCGGCAGCCTACCGTCATGCCCATTCCCCACCGGCCAACCGCCGCAAGTTGGCAGCTCTCACCCGGATCGTCTGAATGCGCTCGGTGATCTCCTCCTGCAGCGTCTCCAGGGCCTCGATCCGCTGCTCCAGGGTGAGGAAGCCTCCCTCGACCCCCAGGGAGTCAGCGCCGGGGGAAGCTTGGGCCTGACCGGAGGGAGGGTCGGTTCGAGTTGGGCGAACCCCTACGGGCAAGGTGGGATCATCGAACCGGGTGATACCAGCTAAGAAATCGCCACTTCTACGTAGCAAATCCTGGTCCCCTCGAAGGTCCTCCAGTTTCTGTTCGTTGAAGGCATACTGGCCTAAGTATCGGCTCGCTGTTACCTCAAGCATGGTGGCCTTTTGCCGGAGCACTATCGGACCATCTCTCGGCGCCGCATTTATGTTCGGCACTGGCTCCAGCCTCACCGGCGGATCTTCAAGTGCTATGAGCTCGCTGATCCGGGTTCGGTTATCGGATACAAAGGTAGGTAGGTCTCTTTGGGTCACCGGATCGGTGACCGTATCTCCCAGGACGAGGAGATCTTCCAGGTATGCGGCCGTTGCATCCAGGAGCGTGCCCCTCGCCTCCCTGAGCTCCAGGACCTTTTCTTCAACCCGTCGCTGGGCTTGCCCCATCTCCCCTGAAATCCGCAAAGACTCTGCATAGGCCCGGTTCTTGGCGGTTTCGTCATCGGCCGCCACGGCATTTGCAAGATCCAGAGAAGCCCGCTCGAACTGGCTCGAAAGGACCTCCAAGACTTCGAAAGCCTGCTCGTACCCTCGCAGCGCGCTCCGGTAAAGACCCTCGAGTTCCGGTAGTGTCACCTCCTGGACCTGGGCTTCACACGGGGTGGTTGGCCCAAGAATAGCCAACGAGGCCGCCACCAGAACCAGACGGCGGAACCCCTTTCGGCCAGGCCCCGTGGAGGGGGAAAAGCTCACGCCTCGATCCCGTACTTTTCGAGCTTGTAGTAAAGGGCGCTGGTTTTGAGGCCGAGGAGTCGGGCCGCTTCGGCCTTTACTCCCCGTGCCTGTTCCAATGCCCTCCGGAGCAGGCGTTCTTCGAGGCCCTCTACGGCCTGATTCAGATCCAGGCCGCCGCCGGGAAAGGCCGCGTCGATGAGAGAGGTGTCCAGGGAATCTCCAGAGGGGAGGAAGGGGAGATCATCTTCCTCGAGTACCTCACCCTCGGCCAAGACCAGGGCTCGCTCCATGACGTTCTCGAGCTCCCTGACGTTCCCGGGCCAGTCGTATTCCTCCAGCCGCTGTAGGGCCACTTCGCTCAAGTCCTCCACCATATGGTTGGTTCGCTCGCGGAGTTTTCCCAGGAAATGACGAGCTAAAACGGGTACGTCCGTTCTCCTGCCCCGAAGGGGGGGGATGGTCACGGGCACCACGTGGAGACGGTAGAAAAGATCTTCCCGGAAAGAGTCGCCTTTTTGAAGCTCTTCCGCCGGCGTATTGGTGGCAGCGATGATGCGAACATCGACCGGAATGGTTTCCTCACCCCCCACACGTTCCAACTCTCTCTCCTGAAGGACCCGGAGGAGGCGAATCTGGGTGGCTTGGCTGATCGTTGCGACTTCGTCCAGGAAGAGGGTTCCTCCATGGGCCAACTCGAACCTGCCCCGGCGTCGACGTTCGGCCCCGGTGAAGGCTCCTTTTTCGTGCCCGAAGAGCTCTGATTCCAAGAGGCCTTCCGTGAGAGCGCCGCAGTTCACTCTGATAAAGGGGCCGTCGTTCCGAAGTGACCCCGCGTGGATGGCCCGGGCAACCAATTCTTTTCCCGTGCCGGATTCCCCGTAGATCATGACGGTGGAGTCGCTCCGGGCTACCCTTTCGATCCACCGAAAAACCGCCCCCATCTCCTCCGACTCACCTACGATCTCTCCGTACCGAGCTTCAGCCTCCGCCCGGAGATAGGTGTTCTCCACCCGGAGGGCCACATTCTCCCTCTTCAGGCGAAGCCTAGCCTCCCGTTCACTCAGCAGCCGGTCGACCTTCACCCCGAACTCCTCCGAGGAGAACGGCTTGGTGATGAAGTCGGCCGCCCCAAGCTTCATGGCCTCCACAGCCTTCTCGATGGTCCCGTAGGCTGTGATGACCAGGACCTCAACCTCTGGGTAACCTTCCCGCACTTTCTGGAGAACCTGAATCCCGTCCATCTTGGCCATCTTGAGATCGGTGATGACCAAGTCGGCGCCGACTTCTTCCAGGAGGGCAAGGCCCCGTTCCCCGGCTTCGGCCGACACGGTTTTATGCCCCCTACGCCGGAGGAGAAGCTCGAGTCCCTCCCGCATGGAGTCGTGGTCATCGATGATCAGAACCTGTGCCATTTTCTAGTTTTCTTCTCCTTCCGGAGGAAAGTCCTCACCTCCTGGAAAATATACTCTGAACTCTGCGCCCACCCCACTTGCCGACTCACCGGTGGTGAGCTCCACCCTCCCACCGTTTGCCTCCACTACCCGCTTTACGATGGCCAGCCCCAAGCCGGCCCCCTGCTCCTTATCCGTGACGAAAGGCTCGAAGATCCGATCCTCCAGCTCGAAGGGAACCCCAGGCCCGTCATCCCTGACGAAAAGAATCGTCTCCCCCCGGTAGAGCTCACAACGAACCTGAACCTTCTTTCCCGCCTGAGCCGCGTTTCGGACCAGATTAAGCGCAACCCGTTTCACATGCTCAGGATCGGCTTTGGTCATGAGCGGGTGGGTCGGGAGGTCAAGGGTGAGTTCGCCCCCCGAGTCCCTCATCTCGATCTCCACCAGGGCCACCGCTTCTCCAACCGGTATCCTCATGTCGTGAAGTCCCCCATCTGGGCGAAGGGGTCGGGCAAAGGTGAGGAAGTCGTCGATGATCTTGTTGAGAGCCGAGATCTCGTCTCTGACCTTCCCGATGAACTCCTTCCTCTCCGCCGGGTCCTCCGATTCGGAAGCGGCCGATGCAAACAGCTCCAAGCCCCCCAGAGGATTTCGGATCTCATGGGCCACCTGGGCGAGCATGAGGCGAAGCTGTTCGTCCCTGTGGAGGATTCCCACCCTCATCCGCTCCATGGCCCTGGAAAGACGACCCAGCTCACCACCTCTTTCCTGGCGTACCGGTTCGTCCATCCTACCCCGTTGGATCCGGATGGCCACTCGACCCAGCCGATCGAGGGGTCCGGTCACCGTGGTGGCCAAGAACCAGGCAATGAGTGCCGCCACCACGGCGGCCAACATGGATCCCACGATGGCGGTCTGACGGAAATCATCCAGAGGGGCCAGATAGTTCGCGGGCATCTTCACGGCCAAAACCGCATTGTTCTCCGGTCCCGGCACGCTGCTTTGCTCCAGCCGTACGAATCCGTATTTGAATAGGCTCCCCTCAGAAGGCTCAAAAAGATCAGACGTGGCAAAGCCGACCTCAACGGCATCGTTGATGTCGCTGATGTGAGGGGCCAGTTCCCATAGGTAGTCTCCTATCCCGATGGAGTCAGTGGGAAGGGTCGTAACAAGAGCGTATAGGTCCTGCCTCAAGATGTATGCTTCTGCCACGAAGCTCTTGAGCCTGAGGATCTTCGCCCGTTCAGGTTGGACGACCGACCTTCCCTCCCCGTCCTCGATTCCCGGACGGAAGCTAAGGAGAAGCTCGGCGCTGAACCCCACATCCACCGCGGCTCTAG
>JBDHMC010000139.1:0-6746 GCA_039656355.1 Gemmatimonadota bacterium
GGGGGCCAGACGCTTTGGAGGGAGAAGAAGGCTCTTCCTTCCGGCTAGTATCCGGCGGAGTCCGAAAAAGACCCCAACTGATGATTCCTCCGACTACCACGGCCGGAACCTCGAGGCGGTCGAAGAAAAAGGCCGTCAGAACCCCTCCTGATGCAAGCAGGAAGAGATAGGCGTTGGGTTTTTCCGGCAGGCCCAGGGCGGTTTTTCCCAATTTCCATCCGGCCGAAAGGATCACGGCGAGGATGACGGGCTTCAGGCCCCAGAATAGTCCCTCCACGGCCGGGAGCGATCCATACCTGAAATAGAGGGCGGAAAAGAGCGTGACCAGGGCCAGGGTCGGGAGGAGAAAGGTTAGTCCGGTTGCCAGGGCCCCCCGCCAACCCCGTTGCGTGTAGCCGATATGGATGGCAACCTCGGAGGAGTTGGGTCCGGGAAGAAGGTTGGTGATCCCCACCAGGTGCATGAAATGCTCCCGGGTGATCCACCCCTTTCGGTCTACTACCTCGTCCAACATGAGGGCGAGATGGGCATTCGGTTCCCCGAATCCAAGGAGAGAGATCCGGAGTTTGGTCGGAGGTGCCTTCACGGGATCCAAGGTATTGTCTGAATCGGTCTCGTTCTAGGAGTAGGGCTTTTCCCTGGCCGTATAGCAGGTCGGGCCACTGCGGTGGTGGCCACAATGGGTTTTCGAGGACCGATGGATATTGGGGGGAGAGGTTGATCAAGGTCTACGAACAGAGGCTCAAAGAGTTTAGGAAGGCCCAAGAAGAGGAGGAAGTTCGGGGTCTTCGCCTGGGTTGGGCGAGGGCTGGTGCCTTTGTCTCCGGCTTTCTCTTCTACCTGGGATGGGACCTCTCGTCCGGGTCCTTTGCCCAAGTATGTGGGGTGGGAACGGAATTGGCTCTGGTGCTCTTCGTGGTGTTGGTGGTTTGGCATCGGAGGGTTCGAGCTCGTCGGAGCAGGTTCGGGACCTTGGCCCGAATCAATGAAGTCGCCCTGGCCCGGGCCTTCAGGGATTGGGACGCCCTCCCACCTGTGGCTTTTGAAGATCCGGACCCCCAGCACCCCTACGCTTTCGACCTGGATATCTGTGGGGAGACCTCCCTCTTCCGCCTTTGTACGACGGTCACCCTCCCGCCAGGTTTTGAAACTCTTAGACGATGGCTCCTAGGCCCGACCACTCCCCACGAGGTTCGGAAGCGGCAAGAGGCGGTGGAGGAACTCGCCCCCCAGGTGGAGTTCCGACAGACTCTTGAAGCCGAGGGACGTCATCTGGAATGTCCGCCTCCAGAGCCCATCCGTCGCTTCCTGACCTGGGCCGAGAGTGAGGGATGGCTTTCGGGGCAAGGCTTGGTCCTGCATGGGGCCAGAGCCCTTCCTATCCTTTCCGCGGTTCTCTTCGCCCTTTTCTGGCTGGGCCCGATGGAAAACCCCTGGTGGCTTGTAAGCATGGGGGCCGCGTTTTCCCTCGGGAGCTATTATCGAGCCAGGATCCACCCTCTCATGGAGTTGGCTTCTGCGGGGCAAGAGCGGTTCGGGCGTTACGCCGCCATTCTCGACCTCCTCCTCGAGACCGAATTGAAAGCTCCGGCCCTTCAGGAGCTGCAGAGGTCGGTTCGCAGCAGTTCGGTGGGTGCGGGCCGGGAGCTCAGGCGGTTGGGTCGGCGGGTCGCCTGGGCCGACATCAGGTACAGCCCCATGGCCCATGCGCCTCTTCAGGCCCTTTTCGCGTGGGACGTCCACGTACTGGCTGGTCTGGAAAAATGGAAGGCCCGATCGGGGCCATATGTCCGGAAGTGGTTAGAGGCATTGGGAGAGTTGGAGTCACTTTCGGCAATGGCGGCGCTTCGGGCCGACCACCAGGATTGGTGTTTTCCCGACCTCTCCGAGGACCAGCCGCGGAAGATCGTGGCAAGGGGATTGAGGCACCCCCTCCTCCCTCGAGATGTCTGTGTTCCAAACGACGTGGGAATCGGACCACCCGGGACTTTTCTCTTCGTGACGGGCTCCAACATGTCCGGAAAGAGCACCCTTTTGCGGGCTGTGGGGATCAATGCGGTAATGGCTCAGGCCGGTGGGCCTGTATGCGCCGAGTCCATGGAGATGTCGCCGGTTCAGGTTCAGACCTCCATGAGAACCGCCGACTCCCTGGCGGAAGGCGTGTCCCAGTATATGGCGGAGCTGAATCGGATTCGGCAGGTGGTCGATGCTGCTCGGGCAAACGAGGCCGGCACCGTCCTCTATCTTTTGGATGAACCCCTCCAGGGAACCAACGAGGCGGAGCGGCGTGTAGCGGTACAAACGATTTTAGGGCACCTCGTGGAGGCGGGGGCCATCGGTGCCGTGGCTACCCATGATCTTCGGTTGGACGAGACGGATCGGTTGAAATCGGCTGCCCACGCCGTCCACCTGGAAGGCACAGTGAGAGAGGAAGAAGCAGGTCCGTTGCTGAACTTCGATTACAAACTGGTGCCCGGACGGGCAACCTCCACCAATGCCCTCGCCCTTCTGAGGGCGGTGGGTCTGGGTGAAGACGTCGAGGGGGGGACGTAGCGGGTCCACTCTGGCCAAGTTGGAACGGTCGCGGACGATCCCAGTATTAGGCGGACAGACCCAAGGGTCACTCCAGGGGCGGCGTCCGCCGGGAGCCAACCTTTTCCCGACAATCAGGAGGTGTTTACGTGGCCAGCAGCAAAGCCAGCACGGTGGAGGAGTACCTTCAGGAGTTACCTGAGGACCGGGCCGCCGTGGTCTCCGAGGTGAGGGATGTGATCTTGAAGAATCTGCCGAAAGGATATGAGGAGACCATGAACTGGGGGATGATCGCCTATGAGATCCCCCTCGAGCGCTACCCAGACACCTACAACAAAGAGCCCCTCATGTATATGGCCCTCGCTGCGCAAAAGAACCACTACGCCGTTTACTCGTCCGGGGTGTACATGGACCCCCTAGGTGAATCCTGGCTGAGGTCGGAGTTCGAGAAGACCGGAAAGAAGTTGGATATGGGGAAGTCCTGCATCCGATTCCGGAGATTGGAGAACCTTCCGCTGGAGGTCATTGGGAAGGTGGCGGCGGGCCAGTCCGTTAATGAGTTCATCGGCGCCTATGAAAACGCCCGAAAATAGTAACAACTAACCTGGATCTTCCGCCGCCGAACGCCGATATTTGAAGTACCTAGGGGAATTGCTCTTTTTATGCCTTTTTTGGCGAGTGCGCCATGCCCAGATACGATTACCGGTGTCCAGACTGCGGCCAAGCCTTCGAGGTTCGCTTGTCCATGTCCGAATACTCCGCGTCCCCAAAACCCAGTTGCCCTGAATGCGGCTCAACTAAAGCCGAGCGAAGCTTCTCCTCCGTGGGGGTCCTTGTCGGGTCCAGAGGAGGGTCCGGTGGATCTTCTGCGGGAGGCGGAGGGGCTTGCGGTCATTCGGGGTTTTCGTGAGCCCATTGACCTTGCCGCCCGGTCCGGGCGGGTGAGAAGGACGAGACTTCGGCCAAGGAAAACAAAAGGCGGGCTGGCCTTAGGGTCAGCCCGCCTTTGTATATGCCCTGAAGGAGCCAGGTGTTCAGGGGGAGGGGGATCGGGCCGCTCCAGCGAGGATTTTCTCGGCCCGGGCCGGATTGAAGATGGAACACACGCAGAATCGGGCTAGTGTCCGGGCTGCCTCCTCCGGGGTCCTTCGGCCGCACCGAACCCGTTCCAGCATTTTTCCGGCCAGGGCGAAGGAAATGGTCCCATGCCCGCACATGGTGCTGAGCTCCAGGACCTCTTTTTCCGGCAATTTGTCGGTCCGCCCAAGGAATCCCAAGGAATATTCCACGCTGTGTCGGGTGATGTCGCATTCTTGACAGCATTGGGCCGCCCGATGGGCGAGGGCACTGATATTGATGGACACCCCCAAGTCCAGCTCTCGGAGTTCCCGGACGAAGGATGCCATGGCATCGTAATCCTCGAACACCGCTGCCACGATTCCCGGTGCGTCGACACCGTTGATCACCCACTCAGGATCAGGATCTGTAGCTCTTCGCCAGTGGACGGCGGGACCCAGATCCTTTTGGGCTCGGTACCACCCGCCTCTCTTGGCGTCCCCCAGGTTCACGGGACGGTGTTTCAGGGCCCGTCGAAGGAACTCCTTCTCCTTCTCCACCGCGTCGGAGTCGTTAAACCCCCGGGCCGGCATGGCGAAAACGATGTAGTCACCGGTGAGATCCTCTGATCGTCCAAATCGATGGAGGGAGTGAGTCATGACACTGCCTCCACCCGGCCCAGGCCCAGGTTGGTTTTGGCTCTGACGATGGGGTATCCATATTCGGGGAGGAGACGTTCGAGTTCATTCTCCCCCTTGTCGTCGCATCGTGTGGCTACTCCCACGGCCATCACGGTGTCGATTCTCTCGGCTACATGCCCGAGGGCCGTCAGGACGAGTCCCACCTGCCCCATGGGTGTCCGAAACTCGATGATGGCAGACATCACCTTCTCGCTCAAAACCTCGGGGTTAATGAGCCCGCGGGTCGGATCAGTCATGAGACCTGTAAGGGGGTTTTTCTCTTCGAACTCCACCCCGATTTCTGCCAGCGCCATGGCGACCGTCTGGATGTCTTGGAACCGGGCGCCAACGGAGGGCCTCCCCAGCTCCACCACGAAACCGGCAAAGCCCGGACCGAGACGCCCCGTGACATCGTTGGTCTTAACCTCCTCCGTTCCCCGGCCCAGAATCCCGGTGCTCTCGTGGGTCATGAGAACATCGCTGAACACACGGCGCACTACCCGGGGCCACTCCAGTTCCTGGGGGATGATTGCTGAGGTTGGACAAACATCGGGCTCCGGGTCGAACCGGAAGCGGAAAAGGCCCAGGGTCCTGCGGATGAAGCGAATGAGGACTGGGTTCATACTCTCCATGCTCATGCCACGGTAGCATGCGAAACACTCCACGCATTCATCTTCGTCCACCACGGCTCTGCGGATAGTGGGATCGATGGAGATGGCCCCCATGGGGCAGACAGCCACACAGTTCGCACACTCAACACATCGCTTCGGATCGATTCTCATCTGACCAACCCTTCTATCAACTCCATGGCCGACACGGGTTCTGCGCCGGTGAAATGCCGAATCTGCTGTCGGCAGGAGAACCCGGGGGCCACAATCGTTGTGTCCGCCCCGGATTCCCGAATTGCCGGGAAGAGCCTCCGCTCTCCCACGGCTTCCGATATGGGGTAATGTTCCTTCTCGTACCCGAAGGAGCCTGCCATCCCACAGCATCCGGCATCCACATCTATCACTTCGCTGTCGGGAATCCGCCCCAGTAACTTCGTGGCGGCGGAGAGCCCGCCCAGGGCTTTCTGGTGGCAATGGGCATGGAGGAGAATGCGTTGGGGCCCACTGGCGAACCTCAGGTGGTTCCCGGATTCGGGGTCGGCCTCATCCCGACCCTCCATGGCCGATTCGGCCCACTCCTCGAAGGTGAGGCAGGCGGCGGAGACTTCTGAAGCCTGCTTTCTCAGACCACCCTCCAGGAGGAGGGGATGGTCGTCTTTGACGGCTGAATAGCAGCCGGGCTCGCAGAAAACAATGGGAACTCCCGCCCGGGCCAGCGGGAAAAGAGTGCGGGTAGTTGCCTCTGCCTGCGTACGGGCCGCGTCAAGAAAGCCCTTCGAGATTTGAGGACGACCGCAACAAACCCGGGGGGGGACCTCTACTCGGACTCCCACTTTCTCTGCGAATTTGACGACCGCGATACCCTGCCCCGGTTCGTAATGGTTGGTGAACGTATCGGCGAAAAGGGCTATCCCCCCGCTGGCCGATTCCGGTTCCCCTAGCTGATGACGGCTCTCCCCCGCTGCCTTCCACCAGCTCATGAACGTTCGCCGGGACGCGGTCGGGACACGTCTGCGACCATCAATCCCAAGGAGTCTCTCATTGATCCAGCGGGCAGGGGCACTCTGAAGAATCCAATTGGAGAGGGGGGCCACGCGGCTTCCCCAGACGGCAGCCACCTCCGCGGAAGCCAATACCCGAGCGCGAAGGGGTGTCCCATGTGCAATATGGTACTGGTTAAGGAATTCGCTTTTCAGTCGGGCCATATCAACGCCGGTGGGGCACTCCGATTTGCATGCTTTGCACTCGAGACACAGATCCAAAACCGGGTAGAGGGCAGGATCGGTGATCCCTCCCAGGCCTAGTTGTCCTGAAATCGCGAGCCGGAGCGCGTTGGCTCTGCCCCGGGTGGAGTCGGCCTCGTCCAAGGTGGCCATGTACGACGGGCACATGGTTCCTACCACAGTCTTTCTGCAGGCCCCCACACCACCGCACTGCTCCACAGCACCTGCGATTCCCCCGAAGTCGGAAAAATCAAAGGCCGTCTCCAGGGCGGTGGTGCGGTACCCGAAGCCATATTGGAGGTTTTCGGAAATAGGGGGAGCGTGGACGATCTTGTTCGGGTTGAACACCCCGTCAGGGTCGAAGACTTCCTTTACCTGACAGAAGGCTTCATAAAGCGGTTTCCCGAACATCTTTTCCTGGAAGGGTGAGCGGGCCAACCCGTCCCCGTGTTCCGCCGAAAGGGCGCCACCGAATTTTAGAACGAGGTCGGCTGCCTCCTCAGCAATTCCTTGGAAGCTTTGGAGGCCACCGGCGGTCTTCATGTTGATGGCCGGCCGGATGTGGAGAAGCCCCACGGAGGCATGGGCGTAGAAGATGGCCTTGGTTTGGTATCGATCCAGGATTTCCTGAAAACGATCTATGTACT
>JBDHMC010000140.1:0-6178 GCA_039656355.1 Gemmatimonadota bacterium
AGGCCCTTGTATTCGGTGGATCCGGGGTCCGGGGAGATGTCCCTGGGGTGGGAGATTCTCGTTCCTCCCTTCAACTACGACCTGGGCGATGCCGGTAAAGGCCCAAGCGAGGGGTATTTCTTCTGGACCTGTTATAACTCAGAGCGTGAGTTCATCGAAGGCGGGAAGCTGGAAGTCACGGCGTCTCAGAAGGACAAGGACTACATCCTGATGGTGGATTGGCAAGCAGCCCAGGCCGCCGTCGACGCTGGGAATTTCGAAACTCACGGCGGGGCGCAGGTCATCATGCCCGAGGACGTTTCGGATATCGCCTGGTTCATCCCACTGGCCAAATCTCCCCATGGTGTGGATGTGAGCCCCGACGGCCGTTGGATCGTCGGGTCCGGGAAGCTTTCTCCCACTACCACCGTCTATGACATCGAGAAGATCAAGGCGGCCATCGAGGCCAACGACTTCGAGGAAACCATCGACGGCATCCCCGTTCTCACCTATGAGTCGGTTCGGGAAGCTGAGATTCCCGTGGGCCTGGGGCCGTTGCACACCCAGTTCGACGGCAGGGGGAACGCCTACACTTCTCTCTTCGTAGAGAGCGCTGTCGCCAAGTGGAAGCTCCCGCCCTACGAGGACGGAGCTGATATGAACCAATACGTTCTGGACAAGATCCCAGTGGCCTACAATATCGGGCACCTGGTGACCGCCGAGGGAGACAGCCGTTCCCCGGACGGGAACTACCTGGTCGCACTCAACAAGCTCTCAAAGGGCAGGCATGTGAGTGTCGGGCCCTCCATTCCGGAATCGGCCCAGCTCATCGACATCGAGGGGGACCGGATGTCCCTCCTCTATGACGCATTCACCGAGCCGGAGCCTCATTACGCCGTGATGATCCGTGCGGACAAACTCGATCCCATCGAGGTCTATCGGAGAGACGATCCTGATTGGCCCGCGAGCCCCGACGCCGTTTGGGAGGTGGAAGAGACCAGAATCGAACGGAACGGCAGAATGGTGGAGGTTTGGATGCTGGCCGTCCGGTCCTTCTTCGCCCCTGATGTGATCCGTGTGAACCTGGGAGACACGGTGCGGGTCCATGTGACCAACATCGAACAGACGAGAGACGAGCTCCACGGATTCGCCGTGAACGAGTACAACATCAACCTCGTCATCGATCCCGGAGAGACGAAGACCGTGACTTTCGTCGCCGACAAGCCCGGGGTTTTTGCCTTCTACTGTACGAACTTTTGCAGTGCTCTCCATCAGGAGATGCAGGGGTACCTACTCGTCAGGTAACAGCGTCGACGAGAAGCGTCGGAGAGAATCTCTTTGCCTCCGGTCGGCTGCATAGGCGGCCGGCCGGGGGTCAGCCAACGAGGCGAACATGCTTGCCTGGCTTTCTCGACTCACGACCGCTCTGGATCGTCCGCTCCTTGGCAGGAGCCGGCTTATGGTCGCCGCTGCCGCCTTGGCCTTGATTCCGACCTTCTTCGTGCCTTTGTGGCACATGAGTTTCTGGGCGCAGCAGTACCCGGAAGGACTCGAACTCTACGTCTACAGCCACGCGCTGGTGGGCGGGGACCAGGGCAACGACCTCACTGAGATCAATGTCCTGAACCATTATATCGGAATGGACGAGCTCCGGGAGGACGATTTCACCGAGCTCATGTGGATTCCATTGGTGATTGGCTTGATCGGGGTGCTCACACTCAGATCTGCTGCCATTGGAAATCTGCGTTCCCTTGTGGATGTGATGGTGATAGCGACCTACTTCGGCGGTTTTTCGCTATGGAGCTTCTGGTATAAGCTCGACTTCTACGGAAAACACCTGGACCCGCGGGCTGCGGTTTCCGTGGATCCGTTCACGCCCCCGGTGTTCGGCCACAAGATGGTGGGCCAATTCGAGGTGTGGTCCTATCCGGCCATCGGGACCTACCTCATGCTGGGATTCGGAACGCTCTTATTGGGTGGCTTCTACCTGACCTGGCGAAAAACCACCGGGAATGACCAAAGCCCCCCGGAGACAAGTAACGGAGGTTCGAAATGAGAAGACTTTTGATAGGAATCTTGGCCATCACGCTGGTTTCCGGGTGTGGAGGGACGGACAGCGCACCGGCCGGTGAGCCCGAAGCCGAGGCTCCACTTCTTACCGTGGAGGCTCCGGAGCCCCTTGCTGTTCCCGAGCCCATGGAAGTGAGCTCGGATGAGGATTGGGAGGCCAGGATTCACAACAAGGACATCGAGATCATCGGGGTCCTCAACGTGATCAATCCGATTGCGGCCTACATTATCGAGGGGTTCAACCAACACGGGGACCACTTCAGTGAGACGCTTCAGGAAGAGTGGCAGGACACCCAGGCCCTACTCACCGCCGCGTTGACGCTCTACGATTCCTGCAAGGAGCGGAGGGCTGCCGGTGAGTTCGAAAAGCAGCTCTTCCTGGACATGGAGGAGGTCTGGCAGATTCTGGTGAAGACCGGGGTGGCCGGAGTCCGGACCCAGCAGATGGTGAACTCAGAGATCCGCCGGATGACCCGGTAGGCTCGGGCCGGCGCACCAGCGTTTCACTTGGATCCCAGAGCCTCCCGATGACCTACGCGGCAGTGCTGTTGGCGCTCGTGTCTTTCCAGGCGGCCCCTTCGGTCGGGGTGGTTACGACGTATACCCTTACCGAGGGTGAGTCCATTGGGCGGGTATTGGCCCTGGCGAATCCCGGTGACACCATCCGCCTCTCCCCAGGCGACTACCACGAAAACCTGGTTATCCGTGTGCCTGTGGTCCTGACTGGAATCAGAAACCAGGGCGAAACAGGCGACGGCCCTATCAGAGATCGGCGGCTCCCCACAATTCGAGGTGGATATGAAGGGCATGTGGTCCACATCCTGGCAACAGGCACGGTCCTCGATGGCATTCATGTGAGTGAAGCGGGGTCCCGCCTTACGAAGGACATGGCCTGTATCCTCGTGGAGGCGGATTCGGTCACGATCAGAAACTCGAGAGTGTCGGAATCGCTCCATGGGATATACGTGAAGGCGGGGAGCTACGCTCGCATCGAGGACAATCTGATCGAGGGCCGATTGGACCTCATCGAGGCGGACAGGGGTAACGGGGTCCACCTTTGGAACTCCGTGGGAAACCTCGTTTCCGGCAACGAGATCGTTAATGCCAGGGATGGTATCTATTTCTCGTTTTCGGATTCCACGGAGGTCCTAGACAATCACATCCATCATGTTCGATACGGCCTCCATTACATGTATTCCAATCACAACACCTTCAAAAGAAATCTCTTTGAGAGGAACGTGGCTGGGGCGGCCTTGATGTATTCGGAAGATATTGTCCTAGCCGAAAACACCTTTGCGCAGTGTCGAGGTTTTCGGGCCTACGGAGTCCTCTTCCAGTCCATGGACCATGTTACGGCCCAGTCGAATCTCATTATCGATAACAGCCGTGGAATCTTTGTGAGCAACAGCACCAATAATCTGTTTAAGGAAAACGACCTTGTTGACAACGATCTCGCCATCCAGTTGAACGGAGGGAGTGACTACAACGCATTCTTACAGAACAACTTCATCAACAACTTGAGTGAGCTGCTTCAGGACGTGGGGGACATGGAGATCACCTGGGCGAATGAGAACGGTGGCAACTATTGGAGTGATCACGGGGGATACGACCTGGATAGGGATGGGTGGGGAGATCAACCGTTCCGCATCCAGAACGTCTTCCAGGTGATGGAGTCCCTGACCCCTGAAGTCCGGTTTTACCTGTTGAGTCCCGCTGCGAAAATCCTCGAACTGGCAGAGACCACCCTGCCGATCCTCGACCTGGGAGAAGCCCAAGATCCCTCCCCGCTGATGAAGCCCAGTGAGAACTCTGCGGTCCCCTGGGAGATGCTAGCTTCGCGCGAGACGGACCCGGCTTTGGTCTGGGCCGGGTTTTACCTCCTTTTCACCATGGCGCCGCTGGCTGGGGCGGCATGGAACGCCAGGCGGGAGCGGTCTCGAGGGGTAGGCCGATGACCATGTCGATCCCGATGATCAGGTTGGAAGGTTTCCGTAAGGAGTATGGCCTGATTCAAGCCGTGCGCGGGATCGACCTGGAGGTTGGGCGAGGGGAGACGTTCGCTCTTCTGGGTCCGAATGGAGGAGGGAAGACGACGGTTCTGCGAGCCCTGGCCGGTCTTCACTCTCCTTCTGGAGGGAAGATCATCGTCGATGGTCATGACCTGAAAGAGGAGCCGGACCGAGTCAGAGAACTCGTGTCTTATCTGCCTCAGAGAACCACGATGCCGGGTCTTTTGACCGCTCGGGAGGTTCTGGAGCTTTTCGCCCGATTAAGGCAGGTGCCGTCGGGTAGAGTGGAAGAAGTCCTGGAGTTGTTCGTCCTGCAGGGAGATGCCGACCGCTTCACCCGGGAGTTCTCGGGAGGAATGCTCCAGCGCCTGGGGCTGGCGATAGCCTTCCTGAAGGAGGTTCCCCTCTACATACTGGACGAACCCACCCTCAACCTCGATTCCCTCGGGATTCAACGTCTCCGGGACCACCTGAAAAGGCTGCGGGGCAATGGGACCACGGTCCTATTTTCCTCGCACAATCTTCACGACACCATGCAGACCGCCGACCGCGTGGCGGTGTTGGTGGAGGGACGAGTGGTCAAGGTGGAGGACGTGTCCGTTTTCCGAAGCACGGTGACGATGGAAACCAAGGTACGAGTGGTTCTGACCACCACCACCGACGCCATTCTGGAAGCGGCGAGGGCTGCAGGGGCCGATATCACTGATCGAAACGGCAGGCACGTGCACTTCAGAGCGTTGCCGGAGCACCGCCTCGAGGTGGTTAGGGCCATCGAGAATGCGGGTGGGACGATAGAGGAGTTCCACACCGAGGCCCCTGACTGGGACACGTTGGTGAGACCGCACTTCCAACACGGGGACAACGGAGAGCAGCGATGACGACTAAGGCAGCCTTCGCCCTTTCGCCCCTGGCCCTTCTCCTGACCCTCACCGGGTGCGTCAGAGAGCCAAAGATTGAGGTAATGGCCGGGGTCGATGTTTGCAGCGAATGCCACATGGTCATCGACCAGGTCAACCAGGCTGCGGGGTTCCTGCGCGGAAATGAGTTCGTCACCTTCGATTCGCCGGGCTGCTTGCTTCGCTATCTGGAATCCATGCCCAAAGACGAGCGCCCTCAACCCGCCGACATTTATCTCGCCGACTACCGAACCGGGTTTTTCCAGTCAGCCGACCTATCGGCGTTTCTCCTCACGTCACACATCCCCACGGTCATGAACGCGAGGGTCGTGGTATTCAGTGATGCGGACGGTGCCATGAACGCCCGCGAACACGCTGATGAGGTCGTAACGGACTGGATTGGGTACCGGACCGAACGGGGCACTCCGGACACGGTTCTGGAGGTTGTCTTCGGACCCCGGGGAATGGAGCCCGAGATTGTGGAGGCGGCGAAAGACGATCTTGTCCAGTTGAGGCTCGTGGGACGGGGCCTCGATTCGGATCTCACTCTTTCCATCAGGGGCTATCCGGAGGCCGGGGCCATAACGATCCCGGCATCAGGCGACACCATAGAGGTTCGATTTCTGGCTCTGAAGCCGGGGGCAGGATTCCCCATAGGAGTTCCCGAAGGTGACCCCATGGGTATGCTGAGGGTTACCGGCCCTCACACTGCCGACGAGGCGGTGCGTTGATGAGTGATATCTGGTGGATCGGTCGGCAGGAGTTCACCCTTAACCGCCGGAATCGGTGGGTCCTTTTCTTCTCAGGCCTCTTCTCCATCCTCACCCTGTTGATAGCCTACTTCGGGATGGTCACCTCAGGGTACGCCGGCTTTCAGGATTTTACCCGGACCGCGGCGAGTATCGTAAACCTTGCAGGGTTCCTTATCCCGCTCTTCGCCCTCCTTCTCGGTGTCTTCAGCTTCACCTCCAACACCGAATATCTGGAGCTCCTCGCCACCCAACCTCTGCCGCGCTCCCGGGTCCTGTTGGGCAAGTATCTGGGGCTGGTGATGACCGTCCTGGGAGCATCGGTGGTAGGCTTCGGATTGCCTGGAATCGTGATCGCCGTGGTGATAGGCCCCATCGGCGCCCTGAGCTACCTGATCGTCATCGGGTACAGCCTGCTCCTTGCGCTGGTTTTCACCGGAATCTCGGTCTTGATCTCGCTTCTCTCGGGGCGCAC
>JBDHMC010000141.1:0-6177 GCA_039656355.1 Gemmatimonadota bacterium
GCTGTTCCGGCCTGGGTAGTCATCGTCGAGAGCTCGTTCACGAAGAGGCCGGTTCTGAACGCATGGGGGTGGTGTCCCACATACCACTGGGGGGGGTCGGTATAGATGTCCTCGAAGGCCTTCGCCCACTTGTCCCCCACCCCAAGTGCCATGGCGTAGGGAAGGAAAGCCTCGAACATCTCCGGTGAGGTGATCATCCGCTTGAACCGATCCGACTCCACCCGATCCAAGAACTCCTGAAAGCCCAGGATTTTCTCCAGCATCCTAGTTCCCGCCACGGTCCGAGCCGGCATGAGGACCCCGAAACCCAGAATGGGAAGGCTGAACAGGATGCCAGCCACCACAGCGGACGTTGGGGACGTGAAGAAACTGCTGGCCAGGAGTCGGAAACCAGGGACCGCCAACCCCATGGACACCATCCCTATGACGATGAAAGAGCCCAGGACCTTGTCCGGGCGGTGGCGATAGAACTTGGCCCTCTTGAGACCATCGAACAGATCCGACTTGATGCTGGACATCGTCTGGTAGAACTCGTTCTTCAAGTCGGCCAGGGTAACCTCGTCCAGGTACCCTGTGCTACCGAAGAGCCCCCTTAGGAACAACCTCTCGTGGGATTTGAGAGCGACCCAATCCGCCTCGGTGGTCAACCGGACGAAGCGGTAGTCCGAGTCTTTGACGAGGCCGAACAGAGACTTGGTCTCCACTTCCTCGATACGGATGTGCCCCTTTACCGCCAGGTCCACCAAGGTGGCGGTGATGTCTCGGGTATCTGGTTGATTGTCCACCAGAGTTCCCACCTCGGCCGGGGTCATGCCCTGAGGGGGTTCGTATTCCGGGTTGACGCTGCGCCGCTCCGGATCCTTCCCCCAAGTCCGCCAGACCCAGAACATGAACAGGAAGCTGAGGATAGGGAGGAAGAGGAGCCAGTTCGACTGCATGAAGAATCCGGCCTTCTTCACCATTCCGGGGCGTCTTACCACTCCTGGGTCCCAGCCTACCACCACGGTAAGGCCTTCCCGGAAACTCAGACCTCGCGTGGTTTCAAAAAAGAAACCACGCTCCAACTCATCGATTGTTGCGTCCTGTCCCGATGCGCCGTAGGCCCCTGTGAAAGCGGTGGCCCGCAGCCCAGTGACCCCTTCAGGAAGCTCGACCAAGGCAGAAGCCTTGTGGATAGGGACATCCCACTCGGCACCGGTGACATTCCAGTAGAGCTCGTCATGTTCCTCGAAGAACTTGAGGGCATTCGGAACGTTGTATTGAAGGGTGATGGTCCGCGTCACGTCCCGGGCTCCCGGGACCCACATCTTGATCTTCCGGTTGTGGCGGTCCCGGCTCACCTCGGTCTCCAGCTCACGGCCGGATTCGTCTCTCACGTCCTCCAGGTGGAGGAAAAGTCGATAGCTGAACCCCTGAGGGGTCCGGTACTCCACCGGGATAGTGCGGAAGAGGCCATTCCATTGCCCGTTGAACCGAACGGTGATGGATTCCATGATCTGGATATCACCATCGTCGGCCACCGAGACGGTCACCCTGAAATCCTCGATCTCGAGACTTCTCTCCTGCGCGTTTGCCGGAGTCGGGAGGGCCGAGACGAGAAAGACCACGGCGAAGAAGGCGGCGAGACGGCCGAGAACGGCGGGTCCGAGCCCATCAGGGGGCCAGGAGTGTCGCTGAGATCTCATGGATTACTCCGACTTGTAGAGGGAGGCCTCAGTCGAAGCTGACCGAAGGCACTTCTTCCTCACCCTCCGCGATCTCGAAAAACTCCCGGCCAGTAAAGTTGAACGCGTTGGCGATAAGGTTCGACGGGACCTGTCCGATCTTGGTGTTGTAGTCTCTCACCACGGCGTTGTAGTACCGGCGAGCCTGCTGGATCGCCGTCTCCAACTCCTTCAGCGTCTTCTGGAGGTCTTTGAAGTTCTCGGCGGCCTGGAGGTCGGGGTATGCCTCGGAGAGGGCAAAGAGGCTTTTGAGGGTTCCGGTGAGCATGTTCTCTGCCTGAGCCTTGGCCTCGGGCCCTTGGGCCCCCATGGCCGCAGACCGGGCGTTGACCACCGCCTCAAGCGTCTCCCGCTCATGCCCCGCGTACCCTTTTACGGTCTCTACGATGTTGGGAATGAGATCATGCCGTCGCTTGAGTTGGACATCGATATCCGCCCAAGCGCCATCTGCCTGGACCCGCATTTTGACTAGGCCATTGTAGAGAACGACCCCACCGGCGACCGCGGCGACGGGGATAAGGATCTGCCACATAATTGCACTCCTGACCGAAGAGGGGTGGAGCCACCAGCCTCAGGATAGCCCAAAGGGAGAATAGGTTTAGACCCGGTTCAGTGTAAAGAAAAATCGGGAGGAAGACGCTCTGCCGTCGCCTTCCGTTTGGCCTCTGGCAGGGGTACCTTTCTCTTTCCCTGGAGCATCCCGAGACACAGTCGTGGATTCCATTTATCGGGCATTTCGCCCTAGTTCGTGTTGCGAAGCCAGAGGACCCTGGCACCGGGCTGACCAATGCAATTGACCTGACGAGGTGCAGCGTGTCGGAGAACGGAAACAAGTTCGACCTGATCATCATTGGGAGTGGACCCGGCGGTTATGTGGCGGCTATACGCGGGGCCCAACTTGGATTGACAGTAGCCTGCGTGGAAACGGAAAAGCTGGGCGGAGTGTGTCTGAACGTCGGGTGCATTCCCACCAAGGCCCTCCTGTCGAGCGCCCTCTTCGTTCAAGAGATGAAACGTGCTGAAGGTCACGGCGTGACCATCGAGACCGCCTCGGTGTCGCTGGGTCCTGCACAGGAGCGGAGTCGGAAAGTCGCTGACCAGCTAAACCGGGGCGTGGGTCACCTCTTCAAGAAGAACGGTATCACCCATATCCAAGGTTTCGGGCGCTTCGTAGCCAAGGGAACCGTGGAGGTGGAGGGCCCCGAGGGGGAAAAGGCAACGTACGAGGCTCCCCATATCATAATCGCGACAGGATCCCGGCCCCGAGATCTCCCCATGCTGAAGATCGACGAGGACCGTATCTGGTCCTCGACTGGGGCTCTGTTTCAGAAGGATGCCCCGAAGTCTCTGGCTGTTGTTGGGGCCGGTGCGGTGGGAATGGAATTCGCGGATGTCTATTCGGCGTATGGATCAGAGGTCCACGTCATCGAAATGCTGGACAGGGTCCTACCTCTGGAAGACAAGGAGTCTTCCCAGGCCGTCGCTCGGAGTTACAAGAAGCGGAAGATCGGAATCCGGACCTCAACCGCCGTTCAGGCCTCAGAATTCACGGACGATGGTGTCAGACTGACACTGAAGGACAAGGACGGAAACGAAGATATTCTCGAAGTGGAGCGGGTTCTTTCGGCCGTGGGGCGGGTCCCCAATACCGAAAACCTCGGTCTGGAAGAAGTGGGGATAACCCGTACGGAACACGGCGGATTCGTTCAGGTGGACGAGTACCTCAAGACCAACGTGGAGGGCGTTTATGCCATCGGAGACGTAGCTGGCCCTCCCCTTTTGGCGCACAAAGCGTCCCACGAGGGGATCGTGTGCGTGGAGCACATCGCTGGGCAGGGCCACGGTACGGTGGACTACTCCAACATCCCCTCCTGCACGTACGCCCACCCAGAAGTGGCATCAGTGGGCCTAACAGAGGCGGAAGCTTTAGAAGCTGGCCATGAGGTGGAGGTCGGAAAGTTCCCCTGGGTGGGGATTGGCCGAGCTGTGGCAGCCGGCGACACGGAAGGTTTCATAAAGGTCGTCCGTGACAAAAAGTACTCGGAGATTCTCGGAGCCCATATCGTGGGGTCCCATGCGACCGAGCTAATCGCCGAATTCGTGATCGGGCGACACCTGGAAGCCACAGTGGAAGAGATGGAGAGGGCCATGCATCCGCATCCCACGCTCTCGGAGGGCGTGGCAGAAGGCGCCCTGGCCTCCCTTGGGAGGGCCATTCATATCTGAGGACTCCCAAACGGGAGGACTCGCCCCAACTTGGCGTTTTGGAAATGACGGATCCGGGTTACGCAGGACCCCCGGGTCCGTTTTTTTCCACGGAGATGGGAACCGGAAACCCGTGGCGGGGTTCTTGGTTGTTTAAGTGGGGTAGAGGCCCCGGGAAAACTGCCTCTCCTTCCCATAAGGGGGTATGCTAGTGAGGGATGACGCGAGGACGGAGCTCTGGGCCGACGAGCCTGCAGCGAGGGACTGGTCCGAGCCGGAGGAAAATGCCCTCCGCCTTTGGATTGCCCTGGCCCGATGCTATGTGACGTTCTCTCGGGCGGTGGCCTGCAAGGTGGCGGAGTACGATCTGACAGCTCCCCAATTTGGAGTCCTCGAGGCCCTATTTCACCTGGGCCCACTCTCCCTTGGGGAGTTGGCGGAGAAGCTCTTGGTGACCGGCGGAAACGTGACCTACGTCATGGACCGGCTCGAGGCTCAGGATTTGGTGGCCCGGGAGCGTTCGGGGGACGATCGAAGAGTGGTCCGTGCCCACCTTACCACCAAAGGCCGCGCAACCATCGAGGGGGTCTTTCCTGGGCACGTGGGTTTCGTCCGCGACCTGGTGAACGGTCTGGGTCCTGAAGACCAGGATACACTCCGAAACCTTCTGAAGAAGCTGGGCAAGGGGATTAACGCGGATCCCGATCGCAGGGGGGAGTGCTGAGAAGCTGTTGTTGAGAAAATCTCAGGGGGCCAGGCGTTCGCGTGGCCCCCTTTCTCTCTCCTCCTCTTTTCTTTCTTCCTTAGCCGCGTAGGGAGCCTCTGCGCAGGTGGGGTGCGGCCGCGCAAGCTCCCTAGTTTACCCCCGCGTCGCCTTCAGGAGGCTCGATTCCCCGGACCCGGAGGAGCCTCAAAACCGCCTCGCCGATTTTGTTGTTGGGGGTGGAAGCCCCGGCGGTGATGCCCACCTGAAACGGACCGGGGGGAAGCCAATCCTCCTTCTCCACCTCAGGTGCGTCCGGGGCCAGGCCCGGCTTGTGGCGAATGGTTCCGGCGTCCACATCGATGCAGACGGCATCCTCGATGTGGTAGGTCCGGGTATGGTCCCTACACATGTGAGCCAGGTGGTTCGTGTTCGATGAGTTGTAACCCCCGATGACTATCATGATGTCCGGCGGCTCCTCCATCATCTCCACCACGGCGTCCTGACGCTCCTGGGTGGCTGAGCATATGGTGTCAAAGGACCGGTAGTGTTCTCCGGCATGCTCCTCCCCATAGGCCTCGACGAAAGCGTCCTTGATCCTAGCGCCGATGGCCAGAGATTCGTTGGCCAGCATGGTGGTCTGATTGGCGATGCCGATCTTCTCCAGGGCACGGTCCGGATCGAACCCTTCCGTGGCCTTGTCCTTGAAGTGAGCGTAGAACTCTTCGCGTGAAAGGTGCCCTGGCCGTTTTGCGATATAGTCGCAGACGAGCTGGGCTTCCTCCATATTCCGCACGATCAAGTATCTGCCCCCAGGGTGTTTGCTCACCTGAGAGGCTGTGGCCCGAGATTCCTCGTGGGTGTATTTGCCGTGAATAACAGCAGTGAAACCATCCTTGGCATAGCTCTCCACCCTCTTCCAGACCACCAGAACCGAGCCGCAGGTGGTGTCCACCAGCACACATCCGATTTCCTTCAGGCGGGTGAAATCTTTCAGAGTGACTCCAAAGGCGGGGATGATGACCACATCTTCAGGAAAGACGTGATCAAATGAGAAGTGGCTATCCTTTTCAGGGTGGATAAACTCGATCCCCAGTTCCCGCAGGCGTTGGTTCACATGGGGATTATGAATGATCTCTCCCATCAGATACGTTTTCTTGTCCGGGAATTTGATCCGAGTTTCGTACGCATAATCCACGGCCCGATCCACGCCGTAACAAAACCCGAACTCCTGGGCCAACCGGACGGTGACGTCACCGAAGGATTGCGTGTAACCCCTGGACCGGATGAGCTCCACCAACGCGGATTGATATTCCGAATCGATGAGGGGCCTCACCTCGGCCTTTAAACCTAGACCGCTGCGAAAATATTTTTTTCCCATGGGATTGTCTCTTGGGGGCCAAATTCTTCAATCAATCTGCGCGTGTGAGGCCCCTTCCGTCTGCCGTAACCGAGACCCCTCCGGACCCTTCTTGTTCCCGGGTGGGTATCTCCCTCCATGTCAGCATTCAGCCGGCTTTTCCTCCTTTTCGTCGGGGTTCCTCT